>NZ_SRLV01000056.1:0-53927 GCF_006518205.1 Myxococcus sp. CA005
GGCGGGGGCGGCCGGAGCCGCGGCTTGAGCCGCCGCGGCCTGGGGCTCACGGCGCGGCCGGGGCTCCGGGTGCACACCCGCACCCAGCATCACCCAGCGCCGGTCGGCGCCAGGGCGATGCAGCATCTTGTTCAACAGGAACTGGAGCGAGTCCACCACCTGACTGCGCCGTCCCACCTCCACACCGGGAGGCGGTGCGGGCTCGAAGTGGAGCGCCACCGACAGGCTGCCGTCGGCGGCGTCCTTCATGTCCAGCCGCGCCGGGAAGCCCATCAGCCCGAGGATGTCCCCGAGGAGCTTCTCCACACGGCCCCGGAACTCTCCGGCCGAATCGCCGGAGGCCGGGGTGGACGGCGTCTGCTGGGGAACCTGCTCGCTCACTTGCGTCTGCCTCCCGCACCGGCCACCGCCGGCGTCCCACCGCCCGTCTGGGGCTTGTTCCGGTCCAGCCACTTCCGCAGGCCGTACTGCTGCGCGATGGAGAGGATGTTGTTCGTGAAGATGTAGAGCGACAGGCCGGCCGGGTACTGGAGCAGCGTCAGCGTGAAGATGATGGGCAGGAACCAGGTCATGATCTTCGCCTGGGTCGCATCCATCATCTGCGGCTGCATCTTCTGGGTGATGACCATGGACACGCCCAGTGCCAGCGGCAACAGGTACGTGGGGTCCTTGTAGGTCAGGTCACGCCAGATGGGCCCGATGAAGGGCTCGCCGTAGATGTCGAAGCTGTTGCGCAGCGCGGTGAACAGGGCAATCCACACCGGCATCTGGATGAGGAGGGGGAGACACCCGCCCAGCGGGTTCACCTTGGCCTCCTGGTACAGCTTCATGATTTCGAGGTTCTGCTGCTCGCGGTTGTCCGCGTGCTTCTTGCGGATCTCCTCCATGCGCGGCTGGAGCTTCTTCACCTCTTCCATGCTGACCATGGAGCGGTAGGTGAGGGGCAGCAGGACGAGCTTCACCACCACCGTGAGCAGGATGATGGCCACGCCCCAGTTGCCGGTGACGCCGTAGAAGAACTTCATGACCCACAGCAGGACCTTGCAGATGACGGCCCAGATGCCGAAGTCCACCGTCTCCGCCAGCGGCGGGTGGAACGTCGCGTCCGTCTGGCCGGTGGCCGCGCGCAGCGAGGCACCGGGCACCTGGGCCAGCAGGTCCGTATCCTTGGGGCCGAAGTAACCGCCGAAGCGCAGCGTCACCGTCTCGCCCGGCGCGGCCGTAATCGGGAAGGACGCCGTCACCTTGCGCAGGGTGGGCGTGGCCTCGAAGGAGCACGAGCCGGCGCGCGGCCCTTCCAGCGGGTAGAGCGCGGACAGGAAGTACTGCTGGTCGATGCCGAAGAACTGAATCTGGCCGCGGGTGTCCTCGGCGTCCGGGTGGTCGTCGCCCGGGCTCATCTTCTGGAGCTTGTCACCCACCCAGCAGGCGGAGCGGCTCAGGTTGCCCACGCCGCCGAAGAAGGACGGCGCGTGCTCGAAGTTGGGGTCGATGGCGCGGTTGTGGTGCACCTGCAGCTCGCCGCTCTGCGGCTGGCCGGAGGTGTTGCGCACCTGGAGGGTGTAGCTCAGCTCGAACCCGTCCATGGGCCACTTGACCGTCTTCACGACCTCCCACGGTCCGCGGCGGCCGGTGAAGGTGACGCCGTCCGCGTTGCCGGGGGCGCCTTCATCCAGGGTGTAGTTCAGGTCCGCGGGCAGCGGGCTGGCGCCGGTGATGGACACGGCCAGGGGCAACGGCTGGCCCGGGGTGGGGCGCGCCAGGTCCATCTGCGGCGCGGGGGGAATCTCCTTGCCGAACAGCTTCTGGAAGCCCTGGGTGACGGTGAGCTCCTGCTGCTCCCGCATCTTCGCGCCCTTGAGCACGGCGGCGGTGAGGCCGGCGCCCTCGGAGGAGAAGGCGTAGGTGGCCTCGTCGCGCTGCAGCTCCACCTTGCGCGCCGGAGGCGGCGGGGCCTCCGCGGTGGCGCCCGTCCCGGTACCGCCTTCGGGAGGCTGGACGGCCGGGGGAGTGCCGGCATCGGCGGGCGCCGTGGCCACCACGCCCGCGTCGGGGATTTCCGAGCCGGGCGGAGGCGGAGTGGGCGCGAAGAAGAAGGTGTAGACGGCAGTGGCCGCGAACGAGAGGGCCAGGGCCGCCAGCAGTCGCTTCTGCGAATCGTTCGACTGGGGCGAGAGCGGATCGTTCATAGACTCCCCCCTCCACGAGGGAGAGGGCGGCAATGGGTGGAACCCCTCGTCACGGCACCGGGTCGATACCGCCGGGGTGGAAGGGCTGGCAGCGCACGAGCCGCCAGAGAGTGAGCCACGACCCCTTGAGGCCGCCGTGCTTCTCCAGCGCCTCCATGGCGTACGTGGAGCAGGAGGGATGGAACCGGCACACCTTGGGGAGCAGCGGTCCGAGGAACTTCCGGTAGAAGCGGATGGGCAGCGAGATGACGAAGGCCAGGGGGCTCATCTGGGCGGCTCCTTCGGCTTCGTCTCCGCGGCGCGGGGCAGTCGCTGCAGCTTACGGGTGACACCGTCAAAGGCACGCGACAACGCCGGAAAGGAAGCATCCTTCGCGGAGGAGCGTGCCACCAGGACGACGTCCAGGCCTGACGGCCATTGCATGCGGCGCTTCCGAAAAAGCTCCCGCAAGACGCGCCTCAAGCGCGCTCGGACGACGGCGTTGCCCACCTTGCTCGACACGGTCAGGCCAACACGTGAGTACGGTCGGCTATTGCGCTTCACGAGGGCCAGGAGGCAGTCCGAAGGGACTTTCTGCCCGCCTTCCTGGACCTCGAGGAACTCGCGCCGTTGAAGCAGGCGCAGGGCCTTGGGGAAGCGCTGGTCTGCCGGGCGGGACTGGCCCGGCGTCGCACCCTCGGCCCTCACACGCGAACTCGCTTACTTCTTGGGAGCGGACACGACGAGCCGCTTGCGACCCTTCGCACGACGGCGCTTGAGGACATCCCGGCCGCCCTTCGTGGCGTTCCGCTTGCGGAACCCGTGGGCGCGATTGCGGCGGACCTTCGACGGCTGGTACGTGCGCTTGGACACGGCTCTTACTCCTTGGTGATGACGGCGGCGCCTCCTACCGCTCCGGCGCGACCTGAACTAGGGAAAGGGGCGGGTCCGTACCCCCATTTCCAGGGTAAGTCAACGTTGGATCACCCTGGCCCACCCGGGAACCCACGCCCGGAGGCCCGATCGGACCGCCTGAGGTAGGGCCATGAAGGCTTGGGTGCTACTGACGGTGCCGACCACCGCCCAACGCACGGCGGCGGGAGTCTAACCGCGAACAGCGTGGACGTCTGTTTCCCTGGCGCTTCTTTCGAGTGAGTGCCTGCCAGCCCGGGCGCCCAACGGCCTCAGACTCGCAATAACTGAGAGCGCTGGGGGTCGCGGATACCCATCCAGAGACACCATCATTTTTTTGCGAAGGACCTTTTGAAGGCCCGTTCTTCCGCAAACCCCACACAAAGGTGTCCACATGTCGTTGCTCACGCGGCCTCAGGTCGTCGTGCTCGGACTTGTCATGTCCTCTGCGCCCGCCCTGGCCCAATCGTTCCCCCCCGTCCTCCCGCCGCTGAACCCCATCCTCCTCTGTAATTCCTACGTCCCCACGCTCGAAGAGTGCCAGAACCCCGTCACCTTCTGCGCGAACATGGCCCGGAGCGCGGCGAAGACCAACCCGAACGCCGCCTGCAACGTCCTGGTGCGCGACGCCGCGCTGAACGCCGTGGCGAGCCTGCCCGAGCGCACCGTGCTGGTGCCCATCACCCGCAACGCGAGCGGCCAGGAGATTGCGCCAGACGCCGCCACCAAGAGCGTGGCCTTCGTCGAGGAGAACCCGAACGCCCGCTACATGAGCGGCCTCTCCAGCTTCATGCTGGGCACCGCGCACCGCGACCGGACCTACTTCCCCGCGTCGACCAAGACGGCCACCCTCATGCGCTTCGCGCGCCTCTCCCAGCGAAACGCGTGGAACAACTCCGGCAACACCGTCGACTCCTGCCGCGAGTACGTCCACGAGAAGTACTACGACTACAGCGTCTTCGAGGACGCCATCTCCTCCGCGGGCACCGACTACCGCAAAATCTTCGACATCGCCTACGCCCAGGCGCCCAGCGGCGGCAGCGTGCCCGCCTCCGCCATTGGCACCCGCTCGATTGCGGACCCGGTGCAGCGCGGCAAGGACGGCACCCCTATCCAACCCGCCATCCAGTTCCCCGCCGGCGCGCCGAAGAACGAGTTCTTCACCGTGCCGCCTCCCGTACAGGGCAAGGTCACCATCAGCGCCAGCAACGTGGACCGGGTGGTCGTGGTTCCAGGCGGGAGGGGCGTGGCCTTCATCGAGCTCAAGGACCTGGACCGTCCGCTGAACCTCTACGGCACCATCCTGCCCGAGGCGACGCTGTCCACCCTGGCGAACGGCGCCAGCTACTACAACGAGAGCTGGGCGTGGCACCGAAGCATGAGCACCATTCGCAACGCCAACGTCCTGGATGAGCGGATGTACGAACTGGACCGGCTCCAGGAGGAGTTCGCCGCGCTCGTCCAGCAGCGCAAGGACCTGGTCAGCTCCATCCAGGTGGAGCTGGCCCGGCGCTACCAGCCCATCCAAGGGTTCCTGAAGGCCGAGCCGGAAACGTCCAGCAACCTGACGGACGACGACGAGCCCCAGGACCCGGTCGTCACCCAGCTCTACCAGTTGGCCTCGCTGGATGCCGTCATCGAAGCGGCGCTCCAGCAGGCCCAGGCGAAAGGCTGCCTCAACTTCCAGATTGGCAAGGCCGCCGCTCCCTGCGACTGGTCGCCCAAGCGCTTCGCGCGCAGGGTGATGAACCTCTACCAGGGCGCGCGTGAGCAGGACTTCCAGAAGTGCTCGACCTATACCCGCGACGACTTCGCGGACCTCAAGGCCAGGCCCCTGCAGATTGGCACCGTCAACTACCCCGCGCAGGACTACACGACGAGCCCCTCGCGCCTGGAGACGTACTTCACCCGACGGGACCAGTACATGCGCGCCCTGTCCTCCACGGTGGGGCCCATGCTGGATCCGAAGACGGCGCAGCCCCGCCTGCGCTGGGAGTCCGGTGACAGCTACAGCCTGGGCAATGACACCTTCGGCGCCACCGCGAACTACCAGGTGGCCGTGGCCATCAACAACGTGAAGAACACGCCCGACTGCGGCCTCTCCCCGGAGGTGACGGGCAGCTTCACCGCCACCGGCAGCGCCCTGGGCATCAGCGCCAACCTCATCAACGCCCAGGTGAATGTGACGCAGAAGCGCGCGGACATCGACCTGGACGTGCTCGACAACACCGTGCCGCTGGTGGACATCCACAAGAACCTGACGCTGGGCCAGTTCAACATCGTGTCCGGCAAGCAGGAGAAGAAGGCCACGCTGGTGAGCGCGCAGGCCACCTTCGTCATCGTGGTGGTCCCCGTCACGATCGGCGCCAAGGTGGCCGGCGTGGTGGGGCTCGAATACGGGTTGTCGGCGGATCACAAGGTGACGGGCACCACGGCGTGCAGCGTGACGAGCGTGGGCATCACCGGACACGTGCAGCCCTACGCGCAGGTGGACGGTGAGCTGTACGCGAGCGTCGACCTCTTCGTCATCGAGGCGGGCGTGAAGGGGCGCCTCCAACTGGTCCACGCCGCCGTCCCGCTCAACGCCAACGTCTGGCTGTCGCCGGTCGGAGGCAGGGTGAAGCTGCGCATGGAGGGGAACTCCGACCTGCGCTTCACCTTCCTGTCCGGCAGCATCTCCGCCTACGTGGAAGTGGGCATCTGGCCCTTCGAAACGGAGTTCGAGGAGACGCTCGTGAGCTGGAACGGCATCACCGAGAACGTGAAGTTGTTCGACCACTCGTTCAACGTCGACCTCCTCGACCTCCGCTCCCTGCTGTAATCCCCGTACCTGCTGGAGACGCCCCATGAACGCACGCAAGGTCATCACTGGCGGTGCACTGCTGGCACTGCTGCTCCTGGGAGCCGCCTGGCTCTTCCACACCCAGGCCCCCGTCACCGGGGCGCCTCCAGCGGCGACGCCCCTCCGCGTCCACTTCCCCGTGGGGGAGCGCCGGACGTACCGCATGGACTACACGGCCCGGACCGAGGTGCGCCTCGCCGGGTCGCAACAGAAACCCACCGCCATGGGGGGCCGGGCCCACTTCGTTGGAGACCTGGTCCTCCGCGGCCACCCCGCGCAGGGCACCGCCCTGCGCGTGGGGCTGAGCCTGGAGAACCTCCACGAGCACACGCTCGAGCTGTTTGGCCACGCGCTGCTGCCAGACGCCGCGGCCGTCGCGGCCACCTTCACCGGCCGCGAGGCCCTGCTGGACCTGGACGCCGACGGCACCCTGCGCGCCGTCTCCTTCCAGGAGGAAGACCCCTCCCTCTTCAAGAACACCGTGCAGACGCTGGCCGGCGAGCTCCAGTGGGTGCTGCGCGACGGCGCCACCTGGCAGGTGGAGGAGCTGACGTCGCGAGGCACGGCCCTCACGGAGTACGCGCGGCTGGACGAAGGCGCCCTGCCCGCGCGCATCCTCAAGCGGCGCCTGGCCTACCCGGAGCCCCGCGGCATGGGCACGGGCAGCGGCGCCGTGGAGGTGGACTCGCGCTTCGAGATGACGCTGGACGCGGACGGCGTCCTGGAGCGGCTCTCCGGTGAAGAGCGGGTGCTCCGCCGCCCGACCGGTGGCGGCGAACCCACCGCCACCTCGCACATCCAGCTCCGCCTGGAGCCCGGCAAGCGGGACCGGTTCGTGGTGGCGCAGGCCTCCGCCGCGCCCGCCGCGCCGCTCCAAAAGCTCGCGCCGGGCGAACTGGTGACGGACGCCCACGCGCGGGAGCGGATGCTGGAGCAGCAGGTGGATGGGCTCACCCCGGAGCGCTTCTTCGAGCTGATGGAGAAGTACGCCAACGGCGGCACCTTCCCGGAACACAACCACTTCCTCCTCCAAGCCACGGGCCTGCTAGAGCAGCAGCCCGAGCTGTGTGCGCGGCTGGCCGACTTCTTCCAGCAGTCCACCCTGAAGCCGCGGGGCCGGGCGCTGGTGCTGGACCTGCTGGCGGGCACGGGCACGCCGGAGGCGCAGACGGCGCTGGTGCGCGCCCTGTCCAGCCCCCAGGCGCTGGCCGAGCCCGGCTACGGCATGTTGCTCAGCCGCCTGTCGCTGCTGACCAGCCCCACCCCCGACACGGTGCGCTTCATCGAACGCACCCACCGCACGGCCCGTGACGACACCCGCGTGGCCACCGCCTACGCCCTGGGCGCCACCGCCGGCGCCCTCTACCGGCAGCAGCAGGACGCGGAGTCCCTGGCCGCCGTCCAGCAGCTCGGGGCCGAGCTGCGCGCCGCGCGCACGCCCGAGGACAAGGCCCACCTGCTGCTCGCGCTGGGCAACGCGGGCCTGGAGGAGCAGGTGGACGTCATCGCCCACTACGCCCAGGACGCGGACGCACAGGTGCGCCGGGCCTCGGCCCGCGCGCTGCGGAAGATTCAGACGCCCCAGGCCATGCGCACGCTCCTCTCCATGACCGAGGACACCGACGCGCCCGTGCAGTCCTCCGCGCTGACGGCGCTGGGCCGCCGGGACCTGGACGAATCGGCCCTGCGCCAACTGCGCGACCTGGCCCTCTCCGGCCGCGTGCCCGTGGAAAACCACCACACCCTGGTGACGGTGGTGGAGCCCTACCTCCAGCGAGCACCCGAGGTGCGCCAGCTCCTCCAGCACCTGCTCACCCAGGACGTGCCTGACGCCCAGCTCCACACGCGCATCCGAGGCCTGCTCGGGACGTGACCAGGGCAGGAAACCACCGGGCCATTCACTGCGAGTGAACAACCTGATGGTGTCCCCCAGTCCTTGGGGTAGGGGAGGGGATGATCCACAACCGGGCCGGGCTGGCACGTCCGTTGCGGATCATCCGTGTTGGGAAAAACCCTTGAGGCTACGGCGGTTTTGGCCGGTTGCTTGATCCACCAGGAACCGTCTGTTAGCACCGCCGAACGCCTCGTTTTCCCCCTGCTCCTGCACGTTTGAGTCCCGCGTGAACGCCCTCGCCCAAGCCGCTACCCCCCTCCCAAGTGCTGGAATTCTCTGGGCTCGGATGCTGGATGCCATCCGCCAGGAGAAGTTCGACTACGCGCTGAGATGGCTGGAGCGGATGCGCCCGCTGGAGGTGCGTGACGGTGCCCTGGTGATGGGCGTTCCGGACCGCTTCTTCCGCGACTGGGTGGATGACCACTACCGCCCCATGCTGGATGTCCAGCTCGCACGGATGGGGGAGGGCCTGACCTCCATCGCCTATGAGGTAGTGGAGGGCCTGGAGCCGGACCCGCATTTTCCACCCACACCCTCAGTCAAGGCGAGCGCCACGCGTCCGGGCCGGCTGAACGCGCGCTTCACCTTCGACACCTTCGTGGTGGCGGACAGCAACCAGCTCCCGGCCGCCGCGGCGCAGGCCGTGGCCGACAAGCCGGGCCACCACTACAACCCGCTCTACATCTACGGCGGCACGGGTCTGGGCAAGACGCACCTGCTCCAGGCAGTGGGCAACCTCATCTGGGAGCGAGATCCATCCCAGCGCGTGGTGTTCCTCTCCAGCGAGCAGTTCACCAACGAGTACGTGGAGAGCGTCCGCGAGCACCGCATGGGGGACTTCCGCCGGAAGTTCCGTGAGGAGTGCGACGTGCTCCTCCTCGACGACATCCAGTTCCTCGGCAAGCGTGAGGAGACGCAGAAGGAGTTCTTCTACACCTTCAACACGCTCTACGAGATGAACAAGGCCATCGTCCTCACCAGCGACACCGTGCCCGCGGAGATTCCGGGCCTGGAGGACCGGCTGCGCAGCCGCTTCGCCATGGGGCTGATGACGGACATCCGCGAGCCCACCTACGAGACGCGGGTGGCCATCCTCCAGAAGAAGGCCGTGGCCGAAGGTCTGGACCTGCCGGACTCGGTGGCGCACTTCATCGCCAAGCACATCCAGAAGAACGTGCGCGAGTTGGAAGGCGCGCTGGTGAAGCTGTCCGCGGTGCACAGCCTGACGCGCCAGCCCGTGACGGAGGACTTCGCGTCCCAGGTGCTGCGCGACATCCTCCCCGCCCACAGCGCGGTGGACGTGGAGGCCATCCAGCGCGAGGTGGCCCGCTTCTACAAAGTCACGGTGGAGTCGCTGAAGGAAGACCGCCGGCACAAGGCCCTGGCCCATGCGCGCCAGGTGGCCATGTACCTCAGCCGCAAGCTGACGAAGAGCTCCTTCCCGGAAATCGCCGCGCGCTTCAGCAAGGACCACTCCACCGTCATCTCCGCGGTTCGCAAGGTGGAAGGCCTCCGCGTGACGGATGCCACCGTGCAGCGTGAGTTGGCGGAGCTGGAATTGAAGCTCGGCAATCCCTGAAACAGCCGTACCTTTGTTTCATGTCGGACGACACGCGCCCGCGTGAAACGGGCCGTGTCCGGCTGACGCGCAACCAGGATTGACGCTCGGGCGCGTATGCGGGGGAGTGAGCCCGCGCCTGAAGAGCCTGGTCCTTCTGCTCGCCGTGCTCACGGCAGCCGCGCTGTGGCGTGCGGGCCAGGAGACACAGACGCCGGCTTCTCCTGAGACACCGCCGGCTGTCTCACCGTCCTTGGATGATGAAGCCCTCACACCGGCTCCCGAGGAAAACCTTCCAGGCGTGAAGGGGCGGGAGCGGGTGCTCGTCGTGGGCCACCGGCTTCGTTACACGTTCGACCTGGACCTCCGGACCCACACGGAGAATCGGGCCGGCGCGCGCGAGTCCCTGCACACCGGATGGAGCGGCCTGTTCGAGCTCACCTACCTGGGCGCGGAGGGTGAACAGCACCTGTTCTCCGGCCACCTCGTGCCCACGCGGGTGGCCGTGGAATCCGGTGAGACGCTGGCGCCCGGTGACGCAGCGATGCAGGCGCTCCGGGGCATGTTCGAGCGGCCGGTGTACGTGGGCCAGGACGTGCGGGGCCGGGTGATGGCCGTGCACTTCGATGCGGCGCAGGACGCGACGGCGCGGCGGCTCGTGCGCCTGCTGCTCGCGTCGACGCAGTTCGTGGCGGAGGACGGCCCCCGCTGGAGCACCGAGGAGCCGGACTCGCGCGGTGACCTCGAAGCCGTGTACCGCGCGGGTGGCAGCGCGAACACCTACGTGAAGACGAAGCGGCGCTACCTGCGCGCTGGCTCGGCGGTGCTTCCACGGCTGCAAGGGCACCTGGACTTCACCCTGTTCGCGGATGGGCACGTGAAGGAAGCGACGGGCTCGGACGTGGTGGAGTTGGGCGGAGGCAGCACGGGGCTCCCTCGCATCCGCGAGGAGGCGAGGGTCGCGTTGACCAACGTGGGCGTGGACTACCGGCTTTCGTCGCTGAGGCCGTTTGAGGCCACGCGGACGACGTTGCGGTCGGAGCGGCTCACGGATTCGGCCGACATGGAGGGGGCTTCGCTGGAGGCGCGGGACAGGCAGCTCGTGAAGGGGGTGAAGCTGGATGACTTGCTGCGGGCACTGGCGAAGCGCGAGGACCTGGACACCGCGCGGCTGCGACTGACGGCCTTGTTCCGACAGAATCTGGCGGAAGTGGAACGAGCCGTGGCGCTGATTCGTCAGGGCTCCGCGGACGCGGTGCGCTCCGAGCAGATACTGGAGGCGCTGGCCAGCGCGGGGACGCCAGAGGCGCAGCGGGCGCTGGTGTCCGTGTTGGAGGGAGAACGGGTCCGGCCGAAGACCCGGGCCCACGCGGCACGGGCAGCGGGACGGATGGAACGGCCTTCGCTGCTGCTCGGTGATGCACTGGAGCGCGTGATGGATGGGACGCGGGACGCGGGGGTGAGGAACGCGGCGGCGCTGTCGATGGGGGCGCTGTCGAAGACGTTGGAGGTGGCGGAGCCGGGCCGGAGCCAGGCGCTGGTGGAGGGAATCGTGAGGCGCTGCCGCACGGGTGCTTTGGAGCCCGAGGTCTGTCTGGATGCCCTGGCCCGGGCAGGTGCTCCGGTGGGATTGGCCTACGTGAAGTCGGCGCTCGTGCATCCGGAGGCGGATGTTCGGGGCGCGGCGACGAAGGCACTGAGTGCCATTCCTGGCGCGGCGGTGGATGCATTGTTGGACCAGGTGATGCTCGACGACCCGAGCCCGCGGGTTCGTGCGCTCGCGGTGAAGGCTGTCTCTCAACGGGTCACTGGCGCCCACTTGGAAGTACTGGCCCGGGTGCTGCGCTCCGAGCGGAGTGAGCGCGTCCGCATCGAAGTGGTGCGGCTGCTGGGCCACCTGCAAGCCGTGGAGGCTCCCGCTGCGGCCCTGCTTCGCGATGTGGCCGCGAACGATGGGTCCGCGAACGTACGCGCGCTGGCGGCGTCACTGCTCGGCGAATAGGGCGGGGTGCCGGGCGGATGAGTTCACCTGGCATCCGTTCCACTTCGAAGCGCTACGCGTCCTTGCGGCGACGGCCCATGACGACCCGCATCAGTCCCGCGAGCATTCACGGAAGCAGTGCGGAAGGCACGCTCAGTGCGCAGCGGGGGGAGGGGCCTCGGAGATGCTCTCCAGGGTCTCGCCGACGTCCTCCTCCGCCAGCGCCTCCAGCAAGTCGCCCATCGCGACAATCCCCACCAGCTTCTTGTCCCGGTCGAGCGCGAGGATGCGGCGGACCTTCTTCTCCTTCATCTTCTCCGCCACCACGGAGATGTCCTCGTCATCGAAGGCGTATTCGAGCTGCCCCGTCATCGCCTCCGCCACCGTCGTGCTGTTGGGGTCCTTTCCCTGGGACACCGCACGCACCACGATGTCGCGGTCGGTGATGATGCCCATCAGCCGGTCACCATCACACACGGGCAGCGGGCCCACGCTCAGCTCGCGCATCTTCAACGCGGCGTCCTTCAATGAATCCTTCGCGTTGATGACCGTGACGTCCTTCGTCATCACGTCTTGTACCTTCCGCATCACACGGCTCCTTCCTTGGGTTCAGGCCTCGGGCACCCACAACGAGCGCAGGTCTGCGGGGAGCTGGCCCATGACGTCGTCGGCCTCGCCCTCGCTGATGTGATTTCGCACCGTGACGAACACGGCCCGGGCCAGGCGTTCGGCCTCGTTGGGCGTGGTGTCGAGCTCCTCGGCCACCATGGCGAGGAACTGCTCCAGCTTGTACTTCCGGGCGACCTTGCCCTCGTGCCGAGGACACCGCTTCAGCATGTCCCTCACCTTCCGCGGAAGCTGGGCCTCCAGGTGCTTCGCCTCGGTGTCCATGAGGCGTTGCTCCAGCAGACACAGCACGGACTGCGCGGCCTTCTCCGCCAGGCCACGAACGACGCCCGCGTTCGCTTCGAGGTCCTTCAAGAAGGCCATATAGGTCTGCGCCGCGTGCGACTCACTGCGCTGCTCCTTGAGGCTGGGCGTAGCGCTCCGGCCCTCCGCTGCCTCTCCCTGCTCCTCACGTATGTTCGCCATGACGGTGGCCTCCCCGGTGTCGGGCTTGGGTCTCTTCCCTGAGCGTGGGCACCCCACGTTCCCCAGGCACCGGCCGCCCCCCGCGCGCCGGGACGCCAGGGCGGGAAGCGAGCCAAGCACCGGCGGCACCGTCTCGCCGCCGTCAGTCCACCGCGCCGCCGAGCAGCTCCACCATCCGAGTCCGGTGCAACACGCCCCAGAGCGCCAGCGCGACCAACGCCAGACACACCGCGCCGAGCGCCTCCCACCGCCGGCCAATGGGCGGCCGTGCCTCCGGGTCCACCCGCCGCAGCGCCACCAGGCCCAGGATGAGGGCGAGCATGGACAACCCCGCGAAGACGAATGTCAGCGCGCTCCACACCCCGAAGTAGGAGAGCAGCGGCGCGAACACGGGCAGGAACAGCGACCCCACGCTCAGCGACAGCGCATGCCGAGCAAGGGGGTTGTTGACCCGCAGGTCCCATAGCTGGCGTAGCTCGCGCTCGGGGACATCCAGGCGGAAGAAGAGCCGGCTGCGTGTGTCGCGAAAGACGTTCACCGCGACCATGAGGGGAATGAAGAAAAGCAACGCGGGCGCGCCCAGGGACTGCGCGGTGAGCAGCATCGCCAGCAGCGGCACGGCGAGCAGGCCCATGCGCGCCCACCGCATGCCCAGGAAGAACGCCACGCCCACGCCCGAGCTGCCCAGGCACGCCAGCGTGGTGCCGACGTCCCCGGCCATCAGCGCCACCAGCGCCAGCCCGACGAGCACCACCGTGACACCGACCACCAGCCAGGCGCTCGCGTCCCTCCGTCCCCAGAGCTTGAGCCGGAAGGCCTCCAGGTAGTTCACCTCCGGACGCACCGCGCAGGCAGGGCAGTACATGCGGCCCATCACCCACGTCGTGCACTCGGTGCAGACGAAGCTGCCACAGCGCTGGCAGGTGGCGCCCGCGAGCGCATCCGGATGGAGGGCGCAGCGGGGCAGGGCCCCGGATGGGACTTCGGCGGACATGATTTCAGTCTCTCATGCTGACCAGGAACCAACATCCCGGGGCACGGTCCTTTCCCGCCACCATTCCCTACCCACGGTACCGGACGTGCGTGCTAAGCGCGTCACGTGAGTCATTGGCATCGAGACCCGGAGGCACCTTGTTCCGAATGAAGGCCCTCGTCGCCGCAGCCCTCGTGTTCAGCGGGCCGCCGGCGCTTGCCCAGACACCGACACCCCAGGAGGCGAAGCCACTGGAGCCCGGCCGCGAGGCGCTCGCCATCTCGTATGAGAAATACGCGCTGCCCAACGGCCTGGAGGTCATCCTCTCCGTGGACCGGAAGCTGCCAGTGGTGGCCGTCAACGTCTGGTACCACGTCGGCGCATATCACGAGCAACCCGGCCGCACCGGCTTCGCGCACCTGTTCGAGCACATGATGTTCCAGGGCTCGCGCAACGTGGCCGACGACGTCCACATCTCCCGGCTGGAGCAGTTGGGCGCCACCGACCTCAACGGCACCACCAGCTTCGACCGCACCAACTACTTCGAGACCGTCCCCAGCAACCACCTGGAGACGGCGCTGTGGCTGGAGAGCGACCGCATGGGCTTCCTGCTCGACGCCATCACACCGGAGAAGCTGGAGACCCAGCGCGAGGTGGTGAAGAACGAGCGGCGCGAATCCATTGAAACCGCGCCGTACGGCGCCGCCCGCGAGAAGGCGTGGCACGCGCTCTTCCCGCTGCCGCACCCGTACCACGGGGATGTCATCGGCTCGATGAAGGACCTGAACGCGGCCAACGTGGACGACGTGAAGGACTTCTTCCGCAAGTGGTACGCGCCGTCCAACGCCACGCTGGCCATCGTCGGTGACTTCGACGTGGCGAAGACGAAGGCGCTGGTGGAGAAGTACTTCGGCACGCTGCCCAGCCACGCCCGGCCGCAGCGGCCGGAGGTCGCGCCGGTGAACCTCACCGCGCCCGTGGTGCTGCGCGAGGAGGAGCGCGTGGCCCGGCTGCCGCTCTTGTCCATCCAGTGGCTCACGCCCGCGTACCTGGAAGAAGGGGACGCCACCGCGGACGTGCTGGCCACCGCGCTGTCCACCGGCAAGGCCAGCCGCCTCTACCGCCGGCTGGTGCTGGACAAGGAGCTGGCCCAGAGCGTCAGCGCCACCCAGCAGAGCCAGGGCGCGCAGTCCGTCTTCTCGGTGGACGTGGTGGCGCGGCCCGGCGTGTCCACGGACACGCTGCTCCATGAGGTGGACGCGGTGCTGGACGAGGTCCGCCAGCAGGGCATCACCCCGGCGGAGATTGCCCGCGCCCGCACGCGCTACGACACGCGCACGCTGGCCGGCCTCCAGTCCGTCGGCGGCTTCGGCGGCAAGGCGGACGTCCTCCAGAGCTACAACCACTTCGTCGGCGAGCCCAACTACGTGGCCCAGGACCTGGCTCGCTACGAGTCGGTGACGCCCGAAGCCGTGAAGCAGTTCGCCCAGGACACGCTGCGCCCCGGCGCGCGCGTCATCCTCCACGCGGTGCCGCCCGCACGCCGGCAGGCGCCCCTCGACTCGAAGGAGCGCCACTGATGCGCCGCCTCTTCTCCGCCCTGCTCGTCACCACGCTGGCCGCCTGCGCCAGCAACCCGAAGCCCGCGCCGGCCAATCCGGACTCGCCCGCGCTGGGAGAGAAGGCGGCTCCGGCCGAAGCCACGGCTGACGCCGAGTCCTTCCGCGCCACGCCGCCCCAGCCCGGCAAGGCGCCGGACCTGGTGCTGCCCACCTTCCAGAGCGCGAAGCTGGACAACGGCATCACCGTGATTGTGAGCACGCGGCGGGAGCTGCCGCTCGTGTTCGCGGGTGTGGCCTTCGCCGCGGGCAGCGCGCAGGACCCCAAGGGCAAGGAAGGGCTCGCCGAGCTGACGTACCGCATGCTGCTTGAAGGCGCGGGCAAGCGGGACACGGTGACGCTGGACAACGCCTTCGCGGACCTGGGTGTGACTCCCGCCATGGACGTGCAGGCGGACGGCGCGCAGGTGGGCGTGCGCGTGCTGACGCGCAACCTGGACGCGGCCATGGCCCTGCTGTCGGACGTGGCGCTGCGACCCGCTTTCAACCTCGACGCCTTCGAGCGCCGCAAGAAGCAGCAGCTCGCGGACCTGGCGCGCGCGATGGGGCAGCCCGGTGTGCTGGCGCAACTGGCCTACCTGGAGGCCGTGTTCGGGCTGAACCACCCCTACGGGCACCTCCCCGACGGCACGCCCGCGTCCGTGCAGACGCTCACCCTGGCGGACGTCATGGGCTTCTACCGGAAGCACACCGGCCCCAAGGCCCAGGCAGTCATCCTCACCGGTGACATCAGCCTGGAAGAAGGGGTGGCCCTGGCGAAGAAGCACTTCACCTGGTCGAAGAACAAGGCCACGCCGCCGCCTCCGCCGCCGGCCACGAAGGCCCCGCCGCGTCAGCAGGTGTACGTGGTGCCCAAGCCGGGCCTGGACCAGACGCTGCTGCTGGTGGGCCGCGCTGGCATCGCCGCGGGGAACCCGGACGAGTACCCGCTGGAGCTGGCCACCACCGTGTTCGGTGGCTTCTTCGGCAGCCGCCTCAACATGAACCTGCGCGAGAACAAGGGCTACAGCTACGGCGCGGGCGCCAGCCTCTCTCCGCGCCTGGGCGTGGGGCCACTCACCGCGTACAGCTCCGTGCGCCAGGACGTGACGGGCCCGGCCTTGAACGAAGTGATGAACGAGCTGACGGGCCTGAAGAACCGGCCCATCACCGCCGAGGAGCTGGAGGCCGCGCGCGAGGGCCTCATCCGCGCCTTCCCGGGCGCCTTCGAGTCCGTGGAGGGCCTGGGCGCCAGCGCCGCGGCGCTCTTCATCACCCGCCGCCCGCTGGACGAGTTCAACCGCACCGTGGAGGGCCTGCGCGACGCCAGCGCCGCGGACGTGCAGCGCATGGCCGAGCAGTACCTGGACCCGGCCTCGATGCAGATTGTCCTCGTGGGTGACCCGGCGACCATCCAGGAGCAGGTGACGCCGCTCGGCCTGGGCAAGCTGGTGCCCATCGAGCCGGATGAAGCACCGGTGCCGCGCGCGGCGAAGTAGCACGCAGGCAGTCCTCCCGGGCCGTGGTGGCGAGACCTTGCTCGCGAGCCACGGCCCGGTGTTTCACGGGGTACGAGGTCCGAAGGTCCGGGCCTCCCCTGCGGCTCAGCGGTTGCGCGCCTCGTCTTCCTCGTCGGAGACCTGCCGCTCCTCGGCTCGCTCGCGGCCCCGGCGCTCGCGCTCCAGCTCGTCCGCCTCGTCGATGGGGCTGCGGATGTCGGGGACGTAGCCGCCCACCTCGGAGTCACTGTCCAGGGCGAACTTCTCCTCGCGGGTGTCGCGGATGGAGTCCGCGGAGTACAGCGGCAGGGTGTCGTCGGCTTCCAGTCCCCGCTCCACGCGGTCCGGCGCATAGGGGGGCTTGGTGGCCGCCTCCTTGCCTCCCGTGTACGGGTCGTACTTCCTGTTCGGCATGGCGCGCTCCTCGTCGAAGTGGGTACCGCTCCGAAGCTGAATGTCGGAGCGCGCTCGCGGCGCACCAAGGTCCCCGCGGAGGACTGGGGGCACGCCCGGCCGCCCGGCTCACGAGGAAGATGGGGACGCCCGGAGGCATCCCCAAGTTGCCCACAGGTGGGCCACCCATCGCCGCGTCACTTCCCGAGGAAGCCGAGCAACGCCGCGTGGAACTGCTCCGGCCCCTCGGGGTGGAGAGACGCCTGTAGCGCGAAGGAGTCGCGGGCGCGGGTCCGGAAGACGCGTCTACGCGACAGCGCCGTCGAAGCGCTGCGGACGCAACAGGCGCAGCGTCAGCACCAACGCGATGAACAACACACTGGCGCTCACGGTGACGAAGCGGATGCCCAGCCGGTCCGCCAGCGCGCCCAGGCCCCAGACGCCGGACGCGTACGCGCCGCCCAGTACCATGCTGTACAGGCTGCTCATCCGCGCTTGCAGCTCACGGGGCACGCGCGACTGGCAGTACGCGTGCATCCCGCTCATCAGCATCATGTAGTTGGCGCCGAGCACGAAGATGACAACGGCCGCCATCTGCAGCGTGGGCGACAGCCAATAGAGCGTGGACACGACGCCGATGGACGTCGCCACGATGCCCAGCAGCTTCCGCTGGCCCCACCGGTCCACCAGCGTGCCCACCAGCAGCGCCGCCGTCACCGCGCCCGCGCCCTGGCAGGTGACGAGCAAGGACGTGGCTGCCGCGCCCTGGCCGAAGACGCGGATGGCGAACACCGGCACCAGGCCGATGAAGGGCGCCACCAGGCCCGCGACGAGGAACGTGCCCCACAGCATCAGCGAGATTTCCGGGTCCCCCCGCGCCACGGTGAAGCCATGGGCAATCTGCTTCCACAGGCCCTGACCGCCCTCCGTCACCTTGCGCGTCAGCGTCTTCACCTGCGACAGCGCCACCAACACCGCGACGAAGGACAGTGTGTTGATGAGCAGCGCCCAGGACGTCCCGCCCATGCTCAGCACCAGCGCGGCCAGCGCCGGACCGATGATGCGCCCCAGGTTGAACTGCGCCGAGTTGAGGCTCATGGCGCTGTGCAAGTCCCGGGGTGGCACGAGCTCCGCGAGCATCGCCGCGAAGGCGGGATTGATGAGCGTGCTGGCGCAGCCGTGGACGAAGGAGATGACGGCCACCACGGGGACGCTGAGCCGGTGCGTGAAGGCCAGCAGCGTCAACACGCCCGCGAGCACCAACTGCACCACCGTGCCCAGCGCGACGTAGGCGCGACGGTCGAACCGGTCCGCGAGCGCGCCGCCCACCGGCGACAGCACCACCGCGGGGAGGAAGGTGAGGGCGACGATGCCACCCGTCCACTCGGCGCGGCCCGTGGCCTCGGTGACGTACACACCCATGGCCACCGTCTCCATCCAGGTGCCGATGGTGGAGATCAGGGCTCCCACCCAGACCGCGAAGTAGCCGGGGTGGTCGAAGGCGCGAAGCGAGGAGAGACGTGGCAGTCGAAGGGTGCGCACGGCAGGGACCTTTGTATCCCGGAGCCGTGCGACATGCCTGTAGGGGCCGGCAGTTGCTTTGAGCCGCTATGACGGAAGCTGGGACACATCCAGCAGCCGCGCTTCAGCCCGGGCTCCAGGTCCGTGAAGCACCCACACGCCGCCGTGCGCATGAGACGCCGTGTCAGCGCATGGAGACAGGGCCCTTGCCGCGGACCTTCACGGTGCCGTCGTCGGAGATGCGCGCGCCCGTCTCCGGGAAGTCATCCGCGGTGAGGTCGCGGACCGCCTTGATGACGGCGCCCTTCGGGTCCGGCACGGCGATGCCCCTGTCCACCTGCTTCGTGGGGAGGATGCGGCCCGCCGTGAAGTCGCCGTCGCGGTTCAGCTCGACCTCCAGCACCATGCCCAGGCCCTGCGGACCGCGCAGGTTGAACCGGCCATAGGTGGCGAAGTTGCCCAGCGAGTAGGCGATGAGCCGGCCCTTGTAGAACTCCATGCCGCGCACCACGTGCGGGCCATGGCCGATGACCAGGTGCGCGCCCGCGTCCACCACCGCGCGCGAGAAGGCCCGCAAATCACCCCGGTCCTCGCCGTGGAACTTCTCCCGGCCCTTGGGCACGTGCAGCGCCTTGCTGCCCTCCGCGCCGCCGTGGAACGACACGATGACGATGTCGTGCTCGGCCGCGGCCACGCGCACCAGCCCCGTCGCCGTGGTCAGGTTGTTGAGGTGGTTGCAGGACGGCGACGTGTGGAACGCCACCATGCCGATGAGCAGGCCGTTGCGCTCCACCGTGGCCACCGTGCCCGGCGCGCCGCTCCACGCGATGCCCAGCGCGTCGAGCGTGGACTCCGTCGCGCGGCGGCACTCCTCGCCGAAGTCACCCGAGTGGTTGTTGGCCGTGGACGCCAGGTCCACCCCGGACTCCTTCAGGTACTGGCCGTATTCGGTGGGCGAGCGGAACGCGTAGCAGTTTTTCGACGAGCGGCACTTCTTCGTCTCGCCCGTGTCGCACAGCGGCCCTTCCAGGTTGATGAAGGTGAGGTCCGCGTCCTCCAGCAACGGGCGTACGCCGGCAATCACGCTGCCGGCGCCATCGGGAGGCAGGTGGCCTTCGGGCACGGTGGTGCCCAGCATGACGTCACCCACCGCGCGGATGCGCACCTTCGCGTTGGCCGGCGGGGGAGGGCGGTTGATGAGCTGAGGCCCCTGCGACAGCTTCGCCTGGAGCATGGCCTGCCCACGGGCCTGGGCCAGCGCGCCCTCGAGGTCCGGGTGGTCCGGCTGGAGCTTCTGTACCTCGGACCACTGCGTGTAGGCCTCCGCCCACTGGTTCTCCAGCGAGTGCGCCCAGCCCAGCTCCCAGCGGCAATCCACGCGCGAGGGCGCGGCCTCCACGCAGGCGGACAGTTGGGTGATGGCCGTGGGTGCGTCCTTCGCCTGGAGGGCCTCCATGCCTCGGGCGTAGCTCGTGTCCGGGTCGGCCAGCGGGCCACGCGGGGTGGCGCTCTTGCCCATGGCCAGGGCCGCGGCGCGCAGGGCGGCGGCGCCGGCCTCCGCGGCGGCACGGCCCAGGTCCAGCACCGCGCCGGAGTCACCGGCACGAGGGTAGGCGTTGAGGTCCGTGATGACAGTCTCTGGCGCGGGCGCAGTGCCCTGGGAATCTGGGCCTCGGGTCGAGCTCGAATCGGCGCTGGGGCCTTGCGATGGAGAGACGTGCTGGGCGGGGGCGGACTCACGCGCCGAAGCAGCACCCGGCGTGGTGGCGAGCGCCATCAAGAGGAAGACGGACGAGGGCATGTCCCGCCATTCTAGAGGCCCTCCTGGGATTCTGTGACAGGGGAGATGACCTCACCCTGCCCAGCAGCCAGACAGGCGACACACACCTCATCGGTCAGGGTGATGGGATGTGTGTCGCGGCGCGGCCCGGGTTCACCCCAGCACGTCGAGCAGCACCGAACGACGGCGCTGGCGCGGCAGGAACCGCAGCCGCCGCAGCTCCTTGCGCTTCACCCGGCGCTCGATGGCGCTGTGGACGGAGAGCGGTCCCGGGCCTCGCAGCAGCAGGCCGAGCGCGATGGCTCCCAGCGCCAGGTTGAACTCGAAGCCGCCCTTCGTGATGTCGAAGCCCTTGGAGCCATGGACCTTGGCCACGGCGATGGCTTGCGTGACGAGGATAGCCAGCGCGGCGGGGCGCGTGGCGATGCCCAGGATGGAGCTCACGCCTGAGAGCAGCTCCACCACCCCCGTGGCGATGACCCAGGGCTTGCCTGGCTTGAAGCCCAGTTGCTCGAAGAGGTCCGCGTGTTGCGCGGTGCCCTCGGCGCGGAGCTTGGACACGCCATGCACCACCATCGTCGACCCGAGCGACAGGCGCGGGGGCAGCAGGGCCGCTGCCTTCAGGATGCTCGGTTGCTCGGTCAGGGTCGCCACGTTCATACCTGCCACTCCTTGGATGGGCCGGGGCCGTTGACGGAAACCTGGGTAGGTTGGGTCCGGCATGGGCGCATGGCACGCCGCGGTGATTCCGCCTCCCTTGCCCGGTAGGCATACTGCCGGCCCCAAGGGGCCTGCCTCATGAGGCGGGAGTGGACCCGCATCCCTGGGGCGGCCCCGCGTGAATACCCACTGGTACGAGGCAGTCACCCCGTCATGTCCCTCCGCTGGCCGCTCCTGTCCCTGTCGTTGTTGGTGTCTGCTCCAGCGCTCGCGGTCGACGGCGTCGCCGTCCGGGTCCGCTGCACGGAGAAGTGCACGGTGATGCTGGATGGAAAGAACGGGTTCCGGGTGAATGACACCACCTGGGAGTTCAAGGGCATCACGCCGGGCTCCCTGCGCATCGATGCCACGGGCGTGCTGAGCCGTCCGCTCGCCGGCAGCTTCGTGGTCATCCCGGACGTGGCGACGGCGGACGTCTTCCTGGCCAGCAACAAGCGCATCATCATCGAGCCCGGCAGCTCCACCATGCCCGGCACACCGGACTGGGCCGAGCCGAAACCTCCCACGCCGGCCTCCACGTCGACGGCACCGAGCGTGGCCACCGTGAAGTGCCAGGACGACTGCACGGTGCTGCTCGATGGGAAGCAAGGTCTCCGCCGGGACAACCGGACCTGGGAGTTCCGCGACGTGGCGCCCGGCCAGCGGCGCGTGGAAGGCAGCGGTGGCGTCTTCAACCGGCGGCAGTTCGTGGGCTACGTGGAGGTGCCGGGTGGCTCGGAGGTCACCATCCAGGGGGACTCCAAGGGCCGCGTGACGCTCACGGAGCAGAAGGACCTGGAGGCGGCGAAGCAGCCTGAAACGCGCGCGGCGCCGACCTCCTTGGTCCACGTGCGCTGCACCAAGCCGTGCACCGTGATGATGGACGGGCAGCGCCGGGGCACGAGCAACGCGACGAACCTGAGCCTCCGCGACGTGCCGCCCGGGGAACATGCGCTGGAGGTGGACTTCACGGTGGGCGGGAAGCTGCGGCGCTCGACGCTGGCGGTGCCCGCGAGCCATGAGCTGTTCGTCACCGCGTCCGAAGAGCACGGTGTCCAGGTGACGAACACCAAGCCGCTCACGGGCACGCCGTAGAGCGGCGGCGCGGTTGTCAGCGACTCTCCGCGAGGGGCGGATCCATCAACGCCGCCACCTCCGCGGAGTAGCCCCCGGGCCCTTCGCCATGAACGATGAGGGGTGGGCGCACGGCGAGGCCCCGGTCCCTGTCTCGCAGGGCATGCACCAGGAAGCGCGTGGCCGGGGCTCCCACCCGCGCGTGGACGAAGCGCAGCACGGTGGGGTGGAGCTTCGCCTGGGTCAGCAGGCCCAATACCTCGGCCACACGCGCGGCCGGGTACACGAGGCTCACGCCGCCGCCGGGCATCAACGCATACCGTGCCGCGGCGACGACGGATGGTGCGTCACACGCCACCTCTGACTTGGACACGGCCCGTTCGTCATCCGGGCTGCGAACCCCCGCGTCGGCCAGGCGGAAGGGCGGGTTGGACACGACGTGGGCGTACTGGCCGCCGGAGACGTGTTCGCGGATCCGTCGCAGGTCCCCGAGCAGCGGGGTGACGTGGGCCTCGCACGCGTTGAGCGCCACGGCGCGCATCAGCCGGGCATGAACGGCGGGCTGGAACTCCAGGGCATCCACGGGCCCCCGGCCGAACTGCTTCACCAGCAGGAAGGACACCACGCCGCTGCCCGCGCCCAGCTCCAACATCCGCCCGGACTCGTCGACACGTTCGGTGGCCGCGAAGTGGGCCAGCAGCACCGCGTCCAACGTGAAGCGGTAACCCGTCCGCCGCTGGAGCACCCGCACCCCCGCCGTGCCAATGGAGTCGAGCGTTTCGTCCGGGCCGGGCTCGGGCAGGGTGGGTTCAGGCATGGGCTTTCCGTGCGGGACTGTCGTCTCCCAGACAAGAAGACAACTGTCCAGGGCAAGGCCCCCGGCGGCCTGTCAGGCAGGCGCTGCATCGATGAAGGGCCGCCACTTCTTCAATCTATTGGCTCTAGAGGGGCCAGAGCTTCAATAGATCGAGCCTGCGCGGCTGGTATTTCTTAGTGATATCGATGAGTTGCACGCCGATATCTCTTCACGGATCCTTTCAGGAATCTGTTCATGGCAACCCTGGAACAACTGCTCGCCGTACTCGGACGTCAGGTCGAGGTGAAGGGGAGCGAGCTGGCTACCCAGCTCCGGGTGTCACGCCCGACAGTGTCGCGGTTGCTGGCCTCCGCAGGCCCGAGCGTCTGCCGAATGGGGCAGGGGCCCGCCACACGCTATGCGCGGACCCGCTCGATTGCCCCCTTGGGCGAACAGGTACGGATGTACCGCGTCGACGAGACCGGCCGTCCCCACGAGGCAGGCGTCCTGCACCCGCTGTGGAACGGGGGCTGCTGGATTGCGCGAGAGGACGGGGTAGGTGAACGGTTCGCCGGGCTGCCGCCTTTCGCCGCCGACATGAGCCCTCAGGGCTACCTGGGCCGAGGCTTCACGAGCCGTCACCTCGAGTTGGGACTCCCCCCTCGCATCACGGACTGGACGGAGGACCACCAGCTCATCGCACTGGCGTTGCGAGGCGATGACTGCGTCGGAAACCACATCATCGGCGCGGCCTCCCTGGACCGGTTTCTCGCAAGCCCGCTTCGGCCCGTCACCGAGGCCCAGTACCCGGAGCTCGCCCGCTCATCGATGTCGAGCGAGGCAGGCTCCTTCGCCGGTGGCGATCAACCCAAGTTCACTGCCTATGCCGAGCGACGCCACGTCCTGGTGAAGTTCGCGGCCAACGATGACGGCGCCGCCGCCCAACGTTGGAGAGAGCTGCTCGTCTGCGAAGGCCTCGCGCTCGAAGTGGTCCGCAACGCCGGGATTCCGGCCGCGGCTTCGCGCTCCATCCGCGTCGAGGGCTACCAGTTCCTCGAGGTCGAGCGCTTCGACCGGGTGGGTGAAAGAGGCCGCAAGGCGCTGCTCTCACTCAAGGCCATCGACAACGAGTACCTCGGCCACGAAGGGAAGGGGAGCACCTGGACCAGCGCGGCCCGCTACCTCCTCCAGAGCCAGTACATCAGCGAAGAGGACGTCAGGCGCATTCGCTGGCTCGACACCTTCGGGCAGCTCACCGGCAACACCGACCGGCACTTCGGCAACCTCTCCTTCTTCGAGGACGGACCCAAGCGGTTCCGGCTCGCCCCTGCCTACGACATGCTCCCGATGATGTTCGCCCCCGTGGGCACGAGCATCATCGATCGCACCTTCGAGCCCCGGCCGCCCACCTCGGAGACGCTCGATGTCTGGGCCGATGCCGCACAACACGCACTGGCCTACTGGAGCCGGCTGGAGCAGACCCCCGAACTCAGCGACACGTTCCGCGGCCACTGCGCACGATGCAGGGACTCACTTGCCGCGCTGATGCAGCGGACGCCGGTCTGAGCCGGCGTCCGCTCCGTCTTCCTACGGCGTATAGGCGACTGTCAGCACCGCGTTCGCCCCATCCCGGATGAACAGGTACTGCGTGGCCGTCTGCGCCTGGGTGAAGCGCAGCCGGAGCTGCGTCTTCCCCGTCTTGCTGATGGCGGAGAGTCCATCCGCGCTGAAGTCCCCGGAGCTCTTCGTTCCCGCGCTGAACCGGTCGATGCCCGCGACGCTGCTCGCCGTGGCCGCCGCCGCCCAGTCCGTCACCTCCGTGTTCGCCGCGTTGAACGTCCCCGTCTTCGCGTCGATGACCAGCGTGTTCCCCGCGGGCGTCGACCACGGGTCTCCCGAGCCCGACGAGTAGCTCACCGTCAGGAACGCCCGCGTGACGGTGGCCCCGTCCGGAAGGCTCGACGTGTCGAAGGAGAGGAACGACCGGTTGTACTTCCCATCCGTCCCCCGGCCGAGCGCCAGGTTCGTCATGAATCCCAGCGCCGCCCCGCTGCCATCCGCGTCCGCCTTCAGGTAGCCATCATCCGCCGCGATGCTGGCGAACTGCACCGTCACCGGCGCCGGGGAGCCTGAGTTGCTCACCGTCACCACCGTGTCGTTGTCCGTCGCCTGATTGCCCGCGGCGTCAAACGCACGGGCCCCCAGCGTGTACTGCCCGTTGGACACGGCCGTGCTGTTCCAAGCGAAGGCATACGGCGCCTGCGTGTCCGTGGACACCACCTCGCCATTCACCAGGAACTCCACCCGGGTGACGCCCACCGCGTCCGCCGCATCCGCGGTGACATTCACCGTGCCACTCACCGTGGCCCCGCTCGCCGGCGCCGTCACGTTGACGGTGGGCGGCGTGGTATCCCCCGTGGGCTCACCTCCGCCTCCCGTCATCCCGAAGAACTTCACCTGGTGGTAGACGGAGCAGAGATTCACATCGCTCAGGTACGCCCCCACCGAGCCACAGGCCGCGCTGCCCGTGCCGCCTGGAAACGGGAACTGCGCATCCATGGCCACCGCGTGGCCCATGCCGGTGAGTTCCCACGTCTCCACCAGCGCGTTGCCTGCGCCGTCCCGGTACACCTTGTGCGGGAAGCCGGACACCGTCTCCACCGTGTCCGGTGTCTGGTCGATGCCGTGCACGTTCGTCCACTGCTCCATCGCCTCGGTGAGGTTCATCACGTTCACCGTGTAGTCACTGGTGCCGTGCCAGATGGTGACGCGCGGACGCGGACCCGCGTAGCCCGGGTACGCGCTGCGGACCACGTCTCCCCACGCGGCGGGCGTGCGATTCACACCCGGGCTCATGCAACTGAAGCCCGCATTCATCGACTCCGCGCACCGGTAGGGGCCACCGGAGTGGATGGCCCCGGCGGAGAAGACATCCGGATAGGCGGCCAGCAACGCGGGCGTCATGTATCCCCCCGCCGAGAACCCCGCCACGAACACCCGTGACGGGTCGATGGAGTACGTGGCCTTCATCGTGTCCACCATCTGCTTGATGGACAGCGCCTCGCCCCGGTCTCGTGAGAAGTCACCGGGCTCGAACCAGTTGAAGCAACTGGTCATGTTGTTGCCACCCTGCTGCTGCGGATAGACGACGTAGAACTTGTAGACGTCCGCCGCCGCGGACCAGCCGGCGCCCTCCATCCCCGCGGCCCGCTGCGTACACCCGTGCATCACCACCACCAGCGGAGCGTTGGCCGGCATGCCGGACGGTACGTGGCGGAACATCTGCAGGTTGCCGGGGTTGCTACCGAAGCTTGTCACCTGCGTCAGCAGGGGCTGCTGCTGCTCCGTCACCTCGGGCTCCACCTCCGGCGCGTCCCCGACGGGAGCGCCACAGCCCGCGAGGCCCGCGAACAGCCACGCGGCAAGAGGCACCCCGGCGGACCACGACCACGGCCAGGAACGGCTGCGACGCTGCTTGAGCATGGTGTCTCCCTGGCGGCCACGAGGGAAAAGGGCGGCCGCGGGGCGAAACCTGACTCTTCCGGGAGTCACTGATTCAAGGCGCGTCGCGTCGCATCGCGCTGAAACATGAACCAGGATTCAAATCACGCACCGCGTCGTGTGGTGCGCTGAAACATGAGTCAGCCCTCAGCTCAGGGAAGACACCGGGCGCCGGGCCGCCCGGCGTCCTCCGGCGGGGCTCAGCGCGCGGCGCGCTCGGCGAC
Source organism: Myxococcus sp. CA005 (assembly GCF_006518205.1). Taxonomy (NCBI): domain Bacteria; kingdom Pseudomonadati; phylum Myxococcota; class Myxococcia; order Myxococcales; family Myxococcaceae; genus Myxococcus; species Myxococcus sp. CA005. The sequence continues at coordinate 26,506 of NZ_SRLV01000056.1, forward strand.
GAGCCGCTCCGCCACGTCCAGCACCTTGGCCTCCACGCACACGTCGTCCAGCTGGTTCGCCTCCACCAGGCCGGTGGGGCTCGTCACGTTGACCTCGGTGAGGTAGGTGCCCAGCACGTCGATGCCCACCAGCCGCAGTCCGCGCTTCACCAGCTCCGGCTTCAGGCGCTCGCAAATCTCCAAATCCCGCGGGGTGAGCACGGCCTTCTGGGGCACGCCGCCGGCGGCCATGTTGCCGCGGTGGTCGTCGTCGGACGGGACGCGCAGCACGCCGCCCACCGGCTCGCCGTCCACCAGGAGGATGCGCTTGTCGCCCTGGCGGCTCTCCGGGATGTACGCCTGCGCCATGACGGCCTCGCGGCCGCCCCGGGTGAGCATGTCCACCGCGGAGCGCGCGTTCCGGTCCGTGGCGGACAGGAAGAGGATGCCCTTGCCCGCGAAGCCATCCACTGGCTTGAGGATGGTGCCCGCCGCGTTGCGCGCAATGAAGTCCAGCAGCACCGGCAGCTCGCTGGTGACGCGCGTGTCCGGCATCAGGTCCGGGTAGCGCAGGGAGAAGAGCTTCTCGTTCGCGTCGCGGAGGCCCGCCGGCTCGTTGATGAAGACAGGGGGCCGGCCCGTGCCGCACAGCTCCACCAACTGGGTGGCGTGCAGGAACTCCGCGTCCACTGGCGGGTCCTTGCGCATGAAGAGCACGTCCAGCGAGGACACCGGGCGAGGGGCCTCGTCGAGGATATCGAAGTGCCGCCCCAGTTCGCGGCGCACGGTGACGTGGCGCATGCGCGCCTCCGCGCACGTGCCGTTGAAGCGCAACCAGCCCTGTTCGAAGTAGCGCACCTGATGGCCGCGCTTCTGCGCTTCGAGCATCAACGCGAACGTGGAGTCGTGGTCCACCCGCACCGTCTCGAGCGGGTCCATCAGGAAGCCAATGGTCAGAGGGGCCATACAGTCCGGAATCAGAGGGAGAGGGGCGCGAAGATAACCAAGTGCCCCGGGACGTGCCCCTCAATCCCGGTTCTGTGTTTCAGCGCTCGGGGATTTCCGCCAGCTTCAGCCGGAACTGGGTCGTCTCCCCGGCGCTGATCGGCACCGACAGCATGCGCTTCTTGCCGTCCGGGCCCACGATGGTCAGGTCGTGCTCCCCCGCGGGCATCGCCACGTTGAACATCGGCGTGCGGCCCACCCGCTTCTTGCCTCGGAAGACCTCCGCCTCCGGCAGCACCAGCAAGGTCAGCTTGCCCCGGCCCTTCACCGGACGGGCGCTCGCCGCCTCCTTGGAACGGGAGCCCTCCGCGTCCTCGCCGCCCGACACCTTCGCTGGAGTCTCCGTGTTGCCGGCATCCGTGGGCGGGCCCGAGCCTGGTCCCAGGTAGACGGGCAGGTTCGGGTCGTGTTGGGGGAGGGTGCGCAGCGCGCTCGCGTCCTTTTCATCCACCGTCTCGTTCAGCACCTTCGACAGGTGCCAGGCGGCATAGCCACCGCCCACCAGGATGCCCATCAGCACCAGCCCCCACAGCACATTGGAGGCCTTGCTCTCCGGCGGCTGCGGCGTGCCCTCCACGGCCGCCGAAGCCTTCCGGGGCGCCGCAGCAGCGGGCACCTTGCGCGAGGGCTTGCGCGGCATGCCGGCCACGCCGTTCGACGGCGTCGGGATGTCCTTGCGCTCGGGGAGGTAGGGTCCGTCATCACTGCGCAGGGCCCGCTTCGCGGAGTCCAGCATGACGCCGTTGGTGGTGCCGTCCGCGGACTCCAGCATGACGCGCGTGGCGGACATGCGCTCGGCGAACCAGTCCTGCATCAGCGCGGCCCGGTCATGCGCGTCCAGCAGCAACTTGCCCGCCGCCGCTTCAATCGCCCGGGCCATGTCCCGGCCGTTGGCGAAGCGCTTCTCGCGGCTGCGCTCCAGCGCCCGCATCACCACCTTGGACACCTCTTCGGGCACGTGCGGCGCGACGTGCGAGGGCCAGGGGACGGGCGCCTCCAGGATCTTCATCATCTCGTCGCGCTCATTCTTGCCCGCGAACAGGCGCGCGCCGGTGATGAGCTCGTGCATCATCACCCCGACGGAGAACAAGTCACTGCGGCCATCCAGTGTATCGCCCCGCACCTGCTCCGGGGACATGTACCCGGTGGTGCCCTTCACCGTGCCGACGTTGGTGCGCTCCAAGCTGTCCTTCGCCTTGGCGATGCCGAAGTCGAGCAGCTTCACCACGCCGTCGTACGTCACCATGATGTTCTTCTGGGCGACGTCGCGGTGGATGACGGGGCTGGGCGCGCCGGAGGGCGCCGTATAGGTGTGCGCGTAGTGCAGCGCCATGCAGACGTCGCGCGCCACCGACAGCGTGAAGCCCAGCGGGAGCTGCTCCTGGCGGCGCAGGCACGCGCCGGTAATCTGGTTCAGGTTCTGCCCGGCGATGAACTCCATGGCCAGGTAGAGCCCGTCATCCTCGCGCCCCAGGTCGAACACCTGCGCGATGTTCGGGTGGTTGAAGGCCGCGGTGATGCGCGCCTCGTCCAGGAACATGCGTTCGAACTGCGCATTGTCCCGCGCGTCCGGCAGCACCCGCTTGATGACCACGTACTTGCGGAAGCCACCCGGACCCGAAGTGAAGCCCAGGAACAGCTCCGCCATTCCGCCCACGGAGAGCTGCGTGACGACCTCGTACTTCCCGATGCGCTCGCCCCGATAGAAGTCGATGGGGAAACCCTCCGCCGGCACCCCGCTGTCGGGGCACATCCCGCGCCAGACGATAACAGGCATGTGCGGGGCGGACGTGTGGTGAGAACGGGCCTCCACCTGGGGTGGTTCCCGCATCCACTCGGAAGCTGTGGATGGCCTGTGGACAGTGGGGGAGGGGCTGTGGAGAAACCTCGGTGTGGATCAACACCTGTGGGTTCCCGGGGATAACCGTCACTTTACCCACATGTAGCACATCCCGAATTCGTGAGTGTTCCCGGGAGCTTGCTGACTTGTCCCCAAGTCCGAGCTGCCTACTGCCACTACCAATAGATCAATACCTCTTATGAACCTTTAGAAGAAGCAGTCGGCGCTGGGGATGAAGTGCCTGTGGAAACCCAGGGCCGGTGCCCCACCTCAAGCCAGCGCCAGGCGCAGCTGTTCGAGCAACGCAGGCAGCCGGGTCATCAGCTCCCGGTCCATCTCCTCCAATGCCCCGCGAAGGGCCGCCAGGTCCTCTGGGGCGCGTTCCGCGGTCACCATGCGCTGCAGGACCCTCAGGCGCTGATTGCGCTGCACCAGGCTGCCCAGGACGTCCTCCAGCTCATCGCTGAGGGCCGAGCCCAGGCGCAGGTCGTGCCCAATCAGCTCCCGGAGCTGCTCCACCAGGTACGTGAGGTCCCAGGATTCTGCGTATCCAGCACGGCGCGACATCTCACCCCAGCCCAGGCGGGTCGCCGGGCTCACTCCAGCGGCTGGGGCCGCAGCAGGCCCACTAGGGTGAGGCGCGAGCGGGACGGGTCCAGCTCCACGCTGACCTGGCAGCCGGCGACGTCCAGCCGCAGCGTGTACGGGAACTCGGGGAGTAGCTGACTTTCCTCCTGCCGGGCCAGCGCGGCCAGGCGGAACAGCTCGGCCAGCAGCTCCTGGCGGGTCTCCGCCGCGAGCCCCTCCACGGCCGCCTGAAGGCCGCGTGGGATGAGCACGGTGAAGGCCTGCGATGACGAAGGGGCGCATGAGGAGGATGCGACAGAGGTCATGGCGTACCCCGGGTGCCAGAACCATACCCTTCCGGCATCCAACCATTTCGCGTGGTTGCAGCCTGTAGCAGTGGAACGGCCTGTAAAAAACACTGCCCCCCTCCCCGCCGACCCTGAAGTGTTGGGAGGTGGGACATCGAGGGGGCGGGGCGTCCGCGGTGCCTTCTGGCGTGGGTATAGCCAGAAGGCACGGGGGGGAACGCCATGGCGCACGCAACGCAGGCGTCCCGGTACAGCGGCATTGTCTTGGCGCTGATGCTGGGGTGGGGAGCGGCGGCTTGTCGGGACACACCGTCCCTGTCGGGGGCGGAGGGGCGGTTGCGGTTGTCGGCGCGGCGTGTGGACTTCCCGCATGCCTACCCGGGCACCCGGCGGGAGGCCGAGGTCCGCGTGGTGAATGGCGGCCGGGCCCCGCTGGATGTCACGTGGACGGACGTGACGGCACCCTTCTCGTTGGAGGCGGCGCTGCCGGTCCGGGTGCTGGCGGGAGAGGTGCCGGTGCGTCTGCGCTTCGCGCCCGAAGCCGAAGGGACCTACGAGGTCATCCTCACCGGCACCGCGTCGGACGGCGGCCAGGTGCAGTTGGTGCTGGCGGGCGAGGCGAAGCCGGTGCCGGAGTGCTTCACGCCCGTGACGTGCGCGGCGGCCACCTTCGACCTGGTGACGGAGCGGTGCGTGGAGTCGGTGCTGCCGGACGGCACCGCGTGTGAGCCGGGCAATGCCTGCATCACCGGCGCCACCTGCCAGGCGGGGCGCTGCCGGGGCGAGGAGCGCGCCTGTGACGACGGCAACGCCTGCACCACGGACGTGTGCCACGTGCTGGACGGGTGCCAGTCCGTGCCGGCGCCGCCCTGTCCCGCGGCCGGGCCGTGTCAGGTGGGGACGTGCGACCCGCGGATGGGATGCGCCACGGCCCCCGCGCCGGACGGCACCCTCTGCGGCGCGGCCCAAGGCACCTGCGAGGACGCGGACGTGTGCCTGGATGGGGCCTGTGTGAAGCGCGACCTGCCGGAGGGCTTCCTGTGTGAAGCGGCCAGCCCGTGCCAGGTGTCGGGGCACTGCCGCGGCGGCGTGTGTGCGCGGCCCGCGGCGCAACCCCTGAAGGTGGATTGGGAGCACGACGCCCGGGCGGGAGAAGAGCAGCTTCAGGACCTGCTGGTGGGGCCGGAAGGGGACGTGACGCTGTCGGGCTTCTACGGCACGCCCGTGCTGGACGCGGCGGGCAAGGGGCCTCTGGTGCGGGCCTCCAAACCGGCGCGCCGCTGCATGCTGTGGAACGACCGGATCCTGTGCATGGACATGCCGATGGACGGGACGGTGTCGCTGCTGGAGCGCGACACGGGGACACCGCGGTGGACCTTCACCCTGGCCGACGCGCGGCCGGACTTCCGGGACAGGACGCAGACGCTCTTCCTGGCGCGGCTGGCGGTGATGGCGCCGGACCGGCTGGCGGCCCTCTTCGAGGCCTACCCCACGGACCAGCGGCGCGACACGGCGTGCCGCATGTACTTCCTGGTGGTGCTGGATGCCTTCGGCCACATGGTGTCCGCGCGCGAGTTGACGGACCCGATGCTCGCCGAGTGCAACCACCCGCACCCGTATGGCCTCGCCTCGGACGCGGTGGGGGACCTCTACGTTGCCTTCGCGCCCACGCTGAACACGGGCGCGCCGCTGGCGTCGGGGACGCCCTCGTTGCTGATGGCCTTCTCCTCGGACGGGGTGCCGCGCTGGCGGAGGACGGAGCCCCTGCGCGCGGGCGAGCTCGCGGTGGTGAACGGGCTGCTGCTGCCCGAATGGGGCTTCCAGGCGTTGAGCACCCGGGACGGAACACCGGTGGGGGAGCACCTCGCCCAGCAACTGGGCCGCGCGGTGGCCACCCGGGACGTGGTGGTGCCCAGCGCGTCGGGCACCACGGTGAACGCGGATGTGGACAGCCTGAGTTTCACGCCGGCCGCCACGCAGCTGAAGGGCTTCCGGCTCCCGGACCTGGAGCCGGCGTGGCTGTACTCGCTGAAGGAAGGCCAGCACCTGACGAGCAAGGAGCTCCGGCTGGCCACCTGGCCCAGGGGCGCGGGGCTTCCGCCCGAGACGCTGGTGTTGACGCACGCGGTGGCGGCCGACAACCAGCGGTTGCTGGTGGGCGTGCGCGCGCGGGATGGGGCGGAGGCCTTCCAGTGCCCGCTCGACTACGCGCCGCGCACGGTGCCGCAGTTGATGGAGCTGGGGCCCGGTGCCCTCTACCTGATGGATGGGGCCCTCAGTTGTGGCGAGTGCGATCCGCCCTTCGCCAACAGCCAGCCGCGCTTCATGCGCTTCCCCATGCCGGGGTTGCTGCCCGCGAACGCGCCCTGGCCCGGGACTTTCGGAGGACCGGGGCATGGGCACCATGAGAACGCGGCTCACTGAGCGGCGAGGCCCTTCACTGTGGAGAACTTGTGGGCGCTTGAGAGGATGCGCCCCTCGCGCAGCCAGCCCTGGTTATCCACGGTGAGCGGTGCGCCCACGGCGGTGACGTGCGTAGGGGCCTTGCGCGTGAGCCACCCGAGCCACGCGCACAGCGCCGCGTCCAACTGGTCATGGGTGGGAAGCAGGCCCGGCGGGAAGCGCAGGCCCCGCGCCTCCAGCACCGCCTGTCTTCGCGTCCGTCCCGCGTGAGACGTCTTCTTCCCCAACTTCTCCACAGACAGCGCGCGCCATGTCGCGCCGGGGAAGGCCTCGAAGAGGCGGGCCTCCTCCAGCGAGTCCGTGTCCACGTCCAACAGGGGATGCCCACCCCGCGCATGCAGCGCCGCGAACAGCAGCACCCCGCCCCGGACGAAGCCGGCGAAGGGACGTCCAGGCTCGGGCAGCACGTCGGGCGTGCGTCCCGGCGCGCGCAGGCATCGCTCCGCTTCGCGCACGGAGGCTCCCGGCCGGGCCAGCGCCTGGGGGCCATCGATGACGAGCACATCCTCCGGGTTCAAAGGAAATGACGCGCGCAGCAGCTCCGGGGTGAAGCCGAGCGCCTTCGAGGGGACAGGCCACCGGAGCTCGGAGAAGCGCACCTGCCCCCGGGCATCCACCTCCGCCACGTCCACTGGCCGGGGAATGCGTGCGTACGGGTCCGTCAAATCCCAGCCCAGGAAGCGCATGGTGAGCTCAAGCCGGCGTAGCGGTTTCCCACATATCGCGCTGCTTCATGACGCGCCCTGAAAGGAATTCAGTCTCCACCGCGCCTGCTCACACTCATCGTGAATGCGCAACTGCTATGGGTCCTCACCACATCCGGCCTGTCACGGTGCTTGCGGGAGTCAGAACCCGACGGGTGGACAGGCCCCGCGCAGCCGATATTCTTCGCCCACCGTAGCGTTGGCGTTCGTGGACGGTATTCCACGGTGCCCACGTGCAGGCCGCTCGGGAAGCAACCCCCTTGTTCCCGGCGCTCGCGTGGAAGGAGTGCGGTTGCCCGGACGACCTTGGAGGTCCGGCGTGCGGCGGCTTCGTGGCATCGTGGGGGGCCCGCTCGGGCCCCGGGTGGAAGTCTCCCGGGGCCCGAGAGACCTCGTTCAGTCGCCGCTAGGGTTGTTGTGTCTCCGCCGCCTGATTCGCTTCCACGCGCGTGAAGGACAGCAGGTAGGCGGGCTCGTCTCGCGTGCTCGCCTGTATCAACGCTTCCGTCAGCGCATGCAGGGGCCAGCGGTCCATGGACGCCTTGCGGAAGAGGGTCACCGCGCCCTCCAGCGCCTCGATTCGCGCCAGCGCCTGTTCACGCCCGGCCTCGTCGCCCATCTCCTGGGCGCCGCCGCGGACGAGCTGCAGGCCCACCACGCGCTCCACCATGGTGGGTTGTTCGGCCATGCGCGTGCCGATGTCGCGGGTGATGCGGCCCAGCCGCTTCCGGCCCTCGGGGGACAGCGAGCCGCGCGTGCCCACGTTGCGCGTGCGCAGCACCCATGAGCCCCGGTCCGTCACGCTGTGGGCCGCCACCGCCATCGCCGTGGCGCTGACATCCGGCACCCCCGAGCCCTCCAGCAGCTTCCGGGCTTCCTCGTACGTGCGGGTGAAGACGCCCTCGCGCCACACGGGGAGGGCGGCCACCTGCTCCAGGCGGTCAATCTCCGCCGCGCTCATCTCCGAGCCCGGCTCCGTGTCTCCCAGGAGCAGCAGCAACTGAATCTGCATGGCGCGTGGGTTAGCGGCCGCCAGCGCCTCCAGCTTCTGGCGGAACACCGTGCGCGCTTCGTCGTGGGAGGACTGCGGCAAGGCCTCGCCCCGGAGCACGTCCATCACCGCCACGAAGAGGGACGGGTCCTCCAGCCGAGGCACCTGCCGCAGCAGGAAGAGCGCCTTGTCCGCGTCCAGTCGCGGGCTGCCCAGGGCCAGCATCAGCCTCACGTCATCCGACGCGGCACGCTCCCAGGCGGCCTTCGCCGCGGCGGCAATGGCCGGGTCGGGCGGCAGCGGTGCGGCTCCGGGAAGCAGCTCGCTCTGCTGAAGGTCGGGCTGGCCCAGGTCCACCCAGGCCTGGCGGAACGCCTGTTGCCAGTCCATGCCGGGCGTGCGCCGCAGCTCGCTCAGCCGCGCCAGCAGCTTGGCTTCCGGAGCGCCCGGGGCGGCGGCCTCCAGCCGGCGGAGCGCGTCGCTGGCCTCGGTGTCCTGGCCTTCCTCCAGCGCGAGACAGGCCTTCACGAGGAGCGCCGGAGCATGTTGGGGCGCCAGCTTCAGCGCGGCCGCCAGTGCCTCATGCGCCTGGGCCCGCTGTCCCGTCGCGGCGGCCCGAGCGGCGCGGTCCGTCTGGACCAGCACCTCCATGGGGGCCTGGGACTTTGCTTTGGGCGCCTCGTGCGTGTGGTCCGCGTGGGACGCGCCATGCGCGTCGTGCGTGTCCCGCGGGGTGGAACCGGGCGATGGAGGCCGTGGGCTCCACAGGAAGAGCCCTCCGGCCAACACCGCCACGCCAACGCCCGCGCCTCCCCACAGGAGCTTGCCGCGTCGCCGAGGCGTCGGGGCGTTATCGGAGGAAGGGAGGGGAGGCGTCATCGGGCGGGCATCTCCGCGAGGGGTGGGGACGCGCATTCCAGCCGCCCCGGCCCTCGTGGAGCAAGCCGGTCCACCCGCCACCCCGGGGGCTGTCCGGTTCACCCCACCCGTGTGATGTCATTGACGCGGTACGCCTCCCTCGGAGGCGGGCGCGTCAGTCCTTGTAGACGACCTTGGAGCCGCCGCTGGCGCGCACGTCGCTCTGGCTCGGGCGGGACACGAGCTGGAGGACGCTGCCCCCGGAGGCCTCGCCGCTGACGCGGTCGGATGCATCCACCTCCACGCGCGAGCCGCCGCTCGCTTCCGCGTCCAGCGTCTTGACGCCCTTCACGTCCAGGGCACGCACGATGGAGCCCCCGCTGGCCTCGACGTCGAAGTCCGTTGCCCGTCCCGCCAGCGTCACCTTCGAGCCACCACTGGCCTCGGCCTCCACCTGGCGTGCATCCACGCCGCGGACGTTGACGATGGCGCCGCCGCTGGCCTCGACGTCGAACTCGTCCGTGCGCGTGGCGTCCGCGTCCACGTGGCTGCCGCCGCTGGCGTGGATGCCTTCGACGCGCGGGCTGGAGACGTACAGGCGGACGCTGCCGCCTTTGAATCCGCTGAAGAGCTTCTTGTCCACGCGGGTGCGCAGCGTCCCGTCATGCACATCCATTTCGATTCGGGACACGAGTTCGGCCGGTCCCTCCAGGCGCACGGACTTGGGGCCCACCTTCACCTCGGCCCGGATGCCGTGGCTCACCGATACCTCATCGAAGTCGGGCACCTCTCGGACATCGCCTCGCTGCTGTTGTGCGGAAGCGGACGCACCGGCTTGAGAATCCTGGGCATGGGCACAGGCACCGAAGAGGAGGAAGGCGGCGACGATTGAGACGCGGGCGGGGGACATGGGCACGCTCCAATGGAAAAGGGGCCACGACACGGGCCCGGCGTGCTCAAGGTACGCACGGTCCCCGCATTGATTGCCTGCCCCGCCGTTCAGGGGTCCGAAAGCAGGCTCAACGGGCCGCGGACGGAGGTCGTCTCCCCGGGCTTGATGTCCACGGGGACCTGGTGCGCCTTGGTGGTGGCATCCACCAGCTTCAGGTTGTGCTGGCCCGCGGGCAGCTTCACCTTGAAGAGCGGCGTCTTGCCCAGGTCCTGGCCGCCGAGGAACACCTGGGCCTTGGGCTCGGTGACCAGGGTGAGGAAGCCGGGCTCGCCCGCCGGTACGCTCTCCGAGGCGGGCGGCGTGGCCGGTGCCTTGCGGGGTGCCGTGGCGACCGCCTTGCTCCGCTGCGTCCCGTTGCGGACGCGCTTGAAGGTCCGGGGCTCCTTGAGCGGGGCGTCGTCCTCGGTGGCGGAGTCCGAGTCCGGGGCGCTCTCATCCGGCACGGGGACCTGATCCGTCAGGGTGGCGGGGTCCACATCCGCGATGACCAGGGCCGAATCACCCGTGTCCTTCGGCCCATCGTTCACCGGTGGGGCCACGGGCGTCGCTGTCGCCGCCGCCAGGTCCTTGTCCGCGTTCACCGGAGGGCGTGTCCCGGCGGTTTGCTGGGAGGGCGATGGGGCAGCACCCTGGCCGAGCAGGGGTTTCAGCCGGGAGGACACGACGCCACCGTCCAGCCCCAGCATCACCACCGCGACGCCCAGCGCCAGCACGCCCACCACCGCCGTGACAGCCATCCAGGCCCGGCTTCGCCGAGCGGGTTGTGGCTGGAACTGGGGGGCCCGTGCGCGCCTGGGGCCTGTTGTGTCGCTCCCCCGGCCTTGCACCGTGGATTCTTCTTCGTCCTCCTCCATGGGCATGTCTTGGACGCGGACGGGCTGGGTGGTGGGCTCGGTCGAAGAGCCACCCTGCCTGCGGCGAGGAGGAATGGGGCGGCGCGGCGAGGGCGTCACCGGAGCCGTGTCCCCACCACGCTCGGGGGGCAGCACCGGCATGCGAATCATCGCCGTCTGCAGGTCGCGCTCGGCGGGGGGCGGCGTGGGCACGGAGGCGCGCAGGCCGTCCTGCGTCCGGGACGCGCGGGACCGTGCCTCGGCACGCGGGGGCTCATTCACGGACGGGGAAGGCTCGGGCGTGCGAGATGAACGGGCCCGCGGAGCGTCATCCGAGGTGGGAGCCGGCTCATGTGCGCGGGATGAACGGGTCCGAGGCGCGTCATCGCCAGCAGGCGTCGGCTCAGTCGCGCGAGACGAGCGTGCCCGATGCGCATCATCCGCGGCAGGGAGCGTATCCGGCGTGCGAATCGGTCGGGCGCGAGAGTCCCCGGGTGCTGGCGGAGCGGGTGACTCCGGGGAACGCACCCCGCGGACCTGGGTCTGTTCCCGATCAGCGGCCTGGGCATCGGCCGCCGAGGCCCGCGAGCCCTGGCGTGAGGAGGCCTCACCCGGCGTGGACGCAGAGGCGCCCGCGTCCCGGCCGGTGCCCGGCAACTGCGTGCGGACCGTGTGCTCCGGAGAGTGGGCCGGCATCCCCGGCTGGGTGCGCACGTGCTGCCCCCCGGACGGAGGGAGCGTCGTCGCCTCGGCGGGAGGAGGCGGCGGAGCGTGTGCGTCAGCGGGAGACGCGCGCGAGGCCAGCCGCTTGCCCGGAGGCGCCTGAAGCACGGCCTTGCGAACGGTGCCGGCTTCAGGGGACGCGGCGGGAGCGCCCGTGGTGGGACGCCGGGGCGCGGGGGACGGCGCGGCGTTCCGAGGCGTTCCCGAAGCCCGAGGCGCCGGCGGCAAGGTGACGCCGCCGGTGGGCAGCTCGGACGGCTCGACCCCCATGGCCATCACCTTGGCCAGGTTCACCACGCCGGTGGTGTCCCCCGTGTCGTTCTGCCCGCTCATCAGGAGTTGCCGCGTCTGCTCGCGCCGGTCGGAGAAGAGGCGCAGCATCAGCTCGCTGCTCTGCTCGGGATGCCAGATGAGCGGCCCCACGGCGCGCTCGATGGCGCGGGCGAACTCCAGCGTGGAGGCGTACCGGTCCTCGCGGCGCTTGGACAGCGCGCGCATGACGATGGCGTCCAGCTCCGGCGGCACGTGCTTGTTGGTGCGCGAGGGCGGCGTCACCTCGCAGCGCAGCACCGCGTTCATCATCGCCTCGGCCTGCTTGGCGTAGAACAGCCGCATGCCGGTGAGGCACTCGTGCAGCACCACGCCGAGGCTGAACAGGTCGCTGCGCGCATCCAGCGGCTCGCCCATGATCTGCTCGGGCGACATGTATCCGCTGGTGCCCTTCACCATGCCCACCGCGGTGCGGCTGGCGCGGGCCAGGCTCTTGGCGATGCCGAAGTCGAGCAGCTTGGTGACGCCCTCGTACGTCACCATGATGTTCTTCTCCGCTACGTCCCGGTGGATGACGGGAGAGGGGCGGCCCAGCGGATCCGTGAAGGTGTGTGCGTAGTGCAGCGCCACGGCGGTATCGCGCACCGCCATCAGGCTGTAGCCCATGGGGATGGGGGTGTTGGCCTGCCGGCACGCGCGGGCCACCTCCACCAGCGTGGCGCCCGGGACGAACTCCATGGAGAGGAAGAGCTCTCCGTCCGCGATGTCCAGGTCGTACACCTGGGCGATGTGCGGGTGGTTGAACGCGGCCGTCACCTTGGCCTCGTCCAGGAACATCCGGACGAATTCCTCCTCGCCGCGGATGTCGGGGAGGATTTGCTTCAGCACCACCAGCTTGTGGAAACCCGCCAGGCCACGCTGGGACGCGAGGAAAATCTCCGCCATCCCGCCCGTCGACAGGCGGCAGAGCACCTCGTACTTGCCCAGCGAGCGCGCTTCCGGCGCGAGCGGCAGCGTGTTCCCACTCATTGAATGGCGCCGAATGTACACCGCGAGCCGGATGGACGCGAAAGCCCCGTCCCTCACGGGTTCGTTACCGGACCTGATGACTTCCCGGGTAGGGCGGAATTGAAGCCGGATTCAGGTGGGGAATCGTGGGCGGCCCGGACGGAGGATGTCAGGGGCGCGGGCCCGGCTGCGTCCCCTGCGGCAGGTCGCCAATTCCTGGCGATGGCTTTCCCGGTGAGACGCAGGCCCTCCATGGGCCGTGCTCCCGGGGGCTGATATTTTCCCGCGCGAGCCCTGCTTTCCCAGGATGGGAGTGGGCTAAACACGCGCCCAAGGTTCCATGGATACTTCTGTTTCGCCCCGCACCGTCACCGGCCGTCTCGACGTCCACCCTCGAGGCTTCGGCTTCCTCACCGTTCAGACGCCCGGCTCGCCCGAGGTGCTGTCGGCCTTCGTCCCTCCGCCCGACCTCAATCCGTACTTCGCCGGGGACGTCGTCACGGCCACGGTGACGGCGGGCGCGGATGGGCGCTGGTCGGCCAGCCAGTTGTCGTTGGTGGAGCGGCCTCGCACGCAGGTCTACGGCGAGGTGGTGCTGCGCAAGGGCGTGACCCTGCTCCACGTGGACCGCGAGGTGGCCAACGCGGACTGGGTGCTCGACGCCGCGGGGACGCAGGTGCAGGCCGGTGACGCGGTGGTGGCGCGCATCGACGAAGGCAAGGTGGTGCTGCTCTACCGGGTGGAGGAAGGGGAGGACCGCTCCCTGGAGCGCGTCATCGCCCGGCACGGGCTGCGAAAGGACTTCTCCGCGGAAGTCGTCGAGGAAGCGCGGGGGGCGCGCGCGGTGCCGCATGCGGTGGGCGCGCGGAGGGACTTGCGGGACGTGCCCACGGTGACGGTGGATGCGCCGTCCACGCGGGACATCGACGACGCGATTTCGGTGCTGCCGGCGGGGCCGGACGGGGCGCTGCGGCTTCTGGTGTCCATCGCGGACGTGGGTGAGTACGTGAAGCAGGGCTCGGCGCTGGACGCCGAGGCACGTGAGCGGGCCACCAGCGTGTACCTGGCGGGGCGCGTGCTGCCGATGTTGCCGGAAGCGTTGTCTTCGCACTGGCTGAGCCTGATGCCGGGCGAGGAGCGGCTGTGCCTCACGGTAGAGCTGCGCATCGACCCGCAGGGCCGGGTGACGGCGGCGGACGTGTACGAGAGTGTCATCCGCTCGTGGGCGCGGCTGAACTACGACGAGGTGGCCGCCTTCCTGGACCGGGGTGAGGTGTCGGCGCCCATGGAGCCGGTGCGCGAGGTGATGCCGTGGTTCCGGCTGGCGGCGGCCCGGCTGGCGGTGGCGCGGGCCGCGCGAGGCGGCATGGAGTTCGCGCGGGACGAGGCGCGCTTCACCTTCGACCAGGCGACGGGCGAGCTGTCCGGGCTGGTGAGTGAGAAGCCGACGTCGGCGCACGCGATGATTGAGCGCTTCATGGTGGCGGCGAACGAGGCCATCGCCGGGTGGCTGCTGGCGCGCGGCCTGCCCGGGGTGTACCGCGTGCACGAGCAGCCGGACCCGTTGCGGGTGGCGGACCTGAATGCCTTCGCGGAGACGTCTGGTTTCGCGGCGGGCTTCGGACGGGAGCTGACGCCGCTCGCGCTGGCGGCGTTCGACCGGCAGATCGCGGGCGCGGTGGCGGAGCCGGCGCTGCGTTCGGTGCTGCGGCGCTCACTGGGCCCGTCGCGCTACACGGTGAAGCCGGGGCCGCACTTCGGCCTGGCAGCGCCGCTGTACCTGCACTTCACGTCACCGATTCGCCGGTACGCGGACCTGGCGGTGCACCGGACGTTGAAGGGGTACCTGCGTGGGCGCCGGGACTTCGTGGATGAAGACCCGGGGATGGAGGCGCTCGCGGTGCACATCAACGCGAAGGCGCGCGCGTCGACGCGGGCGGAGAACGACCGGCACCGCGAGTTGGAGGCGCGGTGGATGGCGGGGCACGTGGGCAAGCAGTTCCAGGCGCGTGTGACGCGGGTGCGGCCCTTCGGCCTGGTGGTGCAGTTGGACGGCATGTTGGTGGAAGGTGTGGTGCCCGCGGATGCCCTGTCCGGAGGCCCCTTCCGGCCGGACGCGCGCGAACTGTCCCTGGTGGGCAAGGAGCGGACCTTCACCGTGGGCATGCCGGTGACGGTGAAGGTGACCTCCACCGACGAGCAGCTTGGACGCATTGAGCTGTCACTGGTCGAGTAACCGGCGCAGGTATGGGAGGGACGCCCGGATGAGCCTTCGTTGGGCCAAGGTTGCCATGTTGCTGACGGCCTGCGGCGGGGCGGGCTATCGGTACGCTGGGAGGGACGTCTACTTCGGGCCTGATGGCGGTCAGGTATGGGTTCGAGGCCCATGGCCTGCCATCCAACCCTCCAGGAACGTGGATGACGTCATCGACCAGCTCTGTCCCATCATCATGGAGATGGATGGAGCGCGAGAGAAGGACTACGGCCAGGAATACTGCGGCGTCCTCTACTCGCTCGGAGACGGCGTCTTCTACGCGAGCTATCCCTCGCCCCTCGGTGAGATGCAGCGAATCGGTCCCAACAAGCGCAAGTCATGTACTTCACCGCGCTATGTGCGGGATGAGCGTGGACGTGCGGTCGGCATCGCCGACTACCACAGCCATCCCTGGGCACCGTCGCCACTGACACCGGAAGACAGATGGGAGAAGAACCAGCGATGGCTCATCCGAATCCAGTTCGATACGGACTGTCATGTGATGAAGCTGGTTCCCCATGCGAATGAGCCTCAGCCCGGTGAGGTCTATCTTCGCATGGGGAGGGCCTGGGAACTCATTGGCATCATCAAGCCGGAGCACAAGCCATTCGGCATCGTCACGGATGTGGGCGACTAGGAGCGGGTCATGAAGTGTCGAGCCTTGTTGCTGGCGTTGGTGATGCTCCCCGGTTGTGCTCTCTTCCAGCGGCCCTTTCGCCCGGAGCATGCCTCCAAGGAGGAGGCGGCGAAGCTGCCTTACCCCTTGTGGCTCCCATCGGAAGGACGTGTGCGGGTGCCGGCGAACATGTCCGCTGCCATCCAACTCGCGATGGACGACATGCTTCCTCGGGATGTGAAGCCGCCTCGGGACGCCACGCCGGATGACGTGTGCCTCCATCGTCGCGACTCCTACGATGTCGAGGCGGCTCCACTGAACGATGAAGTCGTGCTCGTCAGATTCCTGGTGAAGGAAGGCGCATGTCGCAGCGAAGGAGCCACCGCGACCGAAGCAGCCACCTACGCCATCGACATACGGGGCTGGCGCATTCTCGCCGTCCAGCGCTAGCCACCGGCCCTCAACCCGCGATCGGCAGGCCGTCCGTCTTCCACGTCAAATCCTTCGCGGTGGCCCACCCGAGCAGCCCCGTGGAGGACTTCACCAGGTAGAGGTAGCCCTCACCCTTGCGGCCCGGGGGCGCGGCGGCGAGGACCTGAATCTTCGAGCCCTGGGCCAACGTCGCGACGGCGCTCTTGTCCGTGCGGCTGCGCGCCAGCGGGAACGACTGCTTCACCGTGGCCTCGACGCCAACGGCGTACAGGTCCTGCGGCACCTCGGACACCTTGCCCGTCTTCGCATCCACGACGTACTTGTCGCGCCGGTTCCAGAAGCCCTGCCATGAGTCGGACAGGATGATGCCGTTGCCCTTGGCCTCGGTGAGCGCGGGCACGGTGCCCAGCAGCTTCAGCGCCTTGCCGTCGAAGCCGTAGATGTACGAGCGCTGGTCGTAGTCCGTCTGCCCGGTGCGCACCACGAGCTCCTTGCGCTTGTCCCGGCTGTCCAGGTCCACGATGAACACGCCCGCGGGCTCATTGTCATCACCAGGGCCCCGGATGGTGGCGCTGCCCGCCTTGAGGATGAACTCGTTCTTCGGTTCGTCGAACTGGATGGACACGGCTTCCGGCGTGCCATCACCGTTCAAATCCACCGAGGCGGACTTCACAGGGGCCGTGTTATCCGCGATGGCCAGCGGCGCCGTCAGCAGGGAGCACGTCATCACCGCCAGCACGGACGCGTTCGTCTTCATCGAAGTCCTCGGTGTCACGCGGCGCCGTGGAAGCACGGCCCGGATTATCGCGCCCGCATCGTAGCCACACGGGTGTGCGAGGCGGCTGGGATTCACCGCGTCGCCGCACTCAATCCTGCCGTCCGAAGCGCCCCCGGAAGTGTGTATCCAGATAGGCCTCCGCATGCTCGTAGGTGGCCAGGTCCGTCGCGGACAGCGGGCCACCGTGATCGAGCAGGTTCGCGCGCCGGGCACGTTGCAGCACCGAGCGCGGCGCCCCTTCCGAAGCAGGCGCCAGCGTGCGCGCCACGGCGGCCACTCGCGCATGGGCCTCGTCCACCACCTCGAGCGCTTCGTCCAGCGAGACTTCCTTCTCAGCCAGCGCGGAGGACAGCTGACAGTGATAACGCCTGCAGCTCGCAGGGCGGTCCTCGTAGATGGTGCATGTGCGCTCATCCAGGGCCGAGCAGTGTTGCATCAAGGCGAGACTTCCATCCGTGCGTGAGCCCACGGGCAATCCCCGCCGCTGGAGCGCCAGGGCTTCCTCCAGCTGGAGCGACACGTGCGTGAAAAGCGTTCCGTCACAGCACATGCCGCAACGAAGGCAGAGGGTGTTGCGCGGCATGGTCCTTCCCCTAACCCGCTGACGGAACTGGTTCCACCTCAGCGAGCAGGCGTACGAGCGCTCACCCCCCCGGTGGCCATGCCACACCACCTCACCCCCAAAAAACCTGGGTGCACACGGACCCGATGGGATGCGGGCACACATCCCGTCTGAGAGGGAAACGACCGTCCGTGTGACACTTGAAAAATCAGACATCCAGTCCTGTCCTGGAGAACAGGTTACGCGCGGCTCGTTCGTGCTCACGCTTCCAGTGAGAATTCTCAAGTCTCGCACCTGTGAAGCCGTACAATCGGCGTCCTTCAGACAACGGAGCTGTCATGCAGGCGGACACGCTGGAAGGGTTGAGCGGCCGGGCGTCGATGCTCGGTTACCGGATGGGGACGGAACTGACGGCGGTGGCGTCGTTCGGAAACCTCCAGGCGCCGTGTCGGCTGGTGCAGCTGTCGTTGGAGCACCTGACGCTGAACCTCGGTACGCAGGCGGCGCCGAAGCCGGGCGATACCGCCTCCGTGGTGTTGGGCCATGGCGAGCGATGGGCCACGGCGCTGGACGTGGAGGTCATGGACGTGCGCGGCGCGCCGGAGGTGAGCATGCGCTTCCTGGCGCCGCCCCTGGACGCGGGCCGCCGCATCGTCTCCGTGCTGGAGGCGCTGCGTGACAACGGCCTGCTGCTCCCGCCGGAGACGCGGCCGGTGTGGAAGGAGCGCATCGAGCACCCCGACCGCGTGCGGCGCATCTGCGACGCGCTGGTGGGCAGGCAGGCGCGCGGCATGGCGCGGACCGCGGACGGGCGCAAGGTGCCGGTGACGGCCGCGTACTTCGACCCGCACGAAGGCCGCATGGGCTGGCGCTTCGAGGGTGGACTGCCCGCGCAGCCCTTCACCCTGGAGGCTTTCGGCTACAGCAGCGTGGTGCACCTGGAGGTCAGCGAGGCGCGCGAGGAGTCCGGCCTGGTGCTGATGCCGGTGCCCCGGGAGCTCGTTCGTTACCGCCACCGCTGGCTGCGGCGCGCGCCGCCGAGCCGTGCCTGCACGCTGTCCTTCGACCATCCGCTGTGGCCGCAGGTGCACGTGCGGCGTCAGGTGTTGGACCTGTCCTATGAGGGCATCGCCTTCCTGACGGAGCCCGGCGAGGACCTGCTGTACCCGGGCCTGCGCCAGCCGGTGCTGGAGGTCGCGACGGAAGGAATGGCGCCGGTGCGGCTGCGCGCCGAGGTGCGCAACATCTCCAGCACCGCGGCGGGCCGCCGCTGCGGCATGTCCGTGCGTCCCCTGGATGCGGCGGGCGCGCAGGCCTGGCGCGCGCTGGTGGAGGCGCAGATGCACCCGGCCACCCAGGTGGAGGGTGACTGGGGTGATGCCACCTGGAAGCTCTTCGACGGCTCGGGTTACTTCCGGCTGCCGGGCAAGTCGCCGGAGGACTTCGAGGACGCGCACCCCAGCTTCGACGCCACGCTGGCGCGGCTGGAGGGCCGGACGCGGCTGGGCTACCGGGTCGTGCACCCGGAGGGGCAGTCCGTGGGCGCCACGCTGTCGGTGGTGAAGCCGTACGAAGGCAGCTGGATGGCGCACCAACTGGCGCGTCAGCCGGTGAAGGGCAGCCGCACGTCGGCGCGCGAGGCGCTGCGTGACATCTACCTGCGCGGCTACGAGCCCACGCAGGTGGACCCGGAGGTGAAGTGGTTCTTCGCCTTCTGCGAGGCGCGCGTGCGCTGGGTGCGCTTCACCAAGTTCGACTTCGCCACCTGGTACGAGCACACGGGCCAGACGTGCCTGGTGCCCTTCCAGCTGATGGAGGCGGAGGTGGACGGGGCCTGGGAAATCCCCGCGGGCATCGAGGTGGGCACGCCCACCGAGGCCGAGCGCGCGGCCTTCTTCCAGCAGGTGGAGCGCACGCGCCCGCTGGCCTACCGCGAGGCGCTGGACCTGGTGCCGGAGCGCTTCGACCTCAAGCGCGCCAAGGAGCGCTGGGGCGAGGCGGGGATGGGGCGCGAGCGCGAGCTGGTGGTCGCGCGGCACGAGGGCCGCCCCGTCGTCCTGGCGGTGCTGGAGACGGCGCAGCCGGGCCTCAACCTCTTCAACGTGCTGGACGGCGTGCGGCTGGTGCCGCTGGTGGACGACGCGACGAAGGAGGCCCAGGACGCCATGGTGGCGCTGCTGGCCCACGCGGCGGACTGGTACCGCGCGCGCGAGCGCAAGGTGTTCATCCACTACGTGGAAGCGGCCTGCGTGGAGTACGTGGAGCGCGCGTCGCTCGCGGACCTGGGCGAAGGCAAGCTGTGGGTCATCTCCGCCAGCCTGCTGCCCGAGTTTCTCGAGCACCTCCACGAGGCCACCACGCCCCCGGCGGGGGCGTAGTCGCGGGGACGGGGGCTCAGCCCTCGTCTTCGTCCGGGTCCGGGTAGGACTCCAGCTCGTCGTCTTCCTCGGCGGCGTGCGCGGGGCCGCGCTTCTTGCCCTTGGTGTCGCCCCCGCCGACGTCGAAGTCCGCCGCCACCACGTACCACTGGCGGCCCTGCTGGATGCGGCGCAGCAGCCCTTGCTGCTCCAGCGCGGCCAGCAGCCGGGCGAAGGTGGAGAAGCCGTGCTCGCGCTCGTCGAAGTCGGGCTCCTTGCGGACGATGGCTTCCTTGATGAGCGACGGGTTCACCGGCCCGGTGGCGCGCGCCAGCATGCTCTGCACCACCTCGCGGGCGATGTCCGGCACCTCCGTCTTCGGCTGGGACTTGCCGCCACCCTGCGGTGTCTTCTCCTTGTCTCCCCGGCCCTTCTCGTCGCGCCCCTGGCGGCCGCCACGCTTGCCGTGTCCCGCCTCCTCGGCGGACACGCTCTGCCGGCCCTTCTCCTTGTCGCCCTTGTCGGAGCGTGACTGGCGCGGGCGCAGGTAGATGAATTCGTCGCAGGCCTTCACGAAGAGCGGCGACGTGGACTCCTTCACTGCGAGCCCGATGACGGTGCGCCCGTTCTCACGCAGCTTGTAGGCCAGCGGGCAGAAGTCGCTGTCCCCGGAGCCGATGACGAAGGTATCGATGCTCTCGCGCGCGTAGCACAGCTCCAGCGCGTCGATGACCAGGCGCATGTCCGCGCCATTCTTGCCGGCGCGCGTGGAGGGCGGCACGTCGATGAGCTCCACGCCGAACTCGTGCAGCCGGATTTTGGCCTCGGCGAAGCGGGACCAGTCGCAGTAGGCGCGGCGGAAGACGACCTTGCCCTTCTCCAGCAGCCGGTCGAGCGAGGGCTGCAGGTCGAAGCTCGCGGAGCTGATGCCCGTGTTGGTGACGAGGTTCTCGAAATCGATGAAGAGGGCGATGCGGTGCTCAGCGTTGCGACCGTTCACGTGCGGCCTCTGCGTGTTGCCGCCATGAGGGCGGCGGGAAAGGGGTCCGTGCAGGACGGCGCACCCTAACCTGAATCGCTCCAGGAGAGAGGATGCACCCGGTGAGGACCGGCTGAATATTGGACGGTCCTCCCTGGAGGACCGGGCCCCTCCCGCGCGGACCACGACGGCGCAAGGGATGCCGATGTGTCATTGAATGTTACTCAGGGATAAAGCTTGACGCAATGATAGTGAATTGGGCAGGGTTGAAACCAGGCGCTTGTATGGACCAGGGGGAAGCCGCGTCGTCAACGTCACTTCAGGCTTCAAAGACACACCATGCTCGATACGAAAAACGTGATGCGCATCACCTGTCTGGTGTTGCTGGGTGCACTGGGGGGCTGCACGCAAGCCTCCTCTGGGGACGCGACGTCCACGGTCCGTTGGGGGAATGGAGGCAGGTGGGCGGCGGGCGCCATGACGGACGCCGTCGTCGGAGCTCCCGTGGGCGCCACGGTCAGCGCCGTGGTGGGGACGACGACCCTGGCTGCCGGTGCCTACTGCGAGGCGTCTCCTGCCGCCTGCTCCGAAGTCCCCCGGTCAGTCCTGTCCCTGAGCCCCACGATGCTGCCGGGGGCCCGTTGGATGCTGGCCGCGGAGCACACGAAGGGGAAGCGGTCGTCCACCTGGGACAAGCACACGAAGACGCGCTCGGGCGGCAAGGAGAAGAAGGACGACCGCATGCGCTTCAGCCACGGCGCGGACGACAGCAACAAGGAGAAGAAGGAAGAAGCGAAGCGGAAGAAGGAGGAAGAGAAGCGACAGAAAGAAGAAGCGCGGCTGAAGAAGGAGGAGGAGCGGATCAAGAGGGAAGAGGACCGGCGGAAGAAAGAGTCCGCGAAGAAATGAGTCAGGGGGGCCTCGTGAAGAAAAGACAAGACACGCTCAGTGACGCTGAAAAACGCCGTATCAGCAAGCGAATCGACGCGCTCTTCTCCGCGCAGCAGTGGAGTGAGTTGGATCAACTCATCTCCGAGTCCCTGCAAGGCACTTCCGACGACCACTGGCTGCACGTCCGTCAGGCGGATGCCTGGTACGAGCAGAGGAAGTACTCCAAGGCGTCACGCCTCTACCTGAAAGTGCTCGAAAGCGTGCCGCGTTGCCCGCTGGGGCGGTGGGGGCTGGCGAACGCGCTCATGGCGCGCGGGAACGCGGACGACGCCCGGAAGCTCTTCCTGTCCCTGGCCCGGCAGAAGCCGGAGGTGATGGGCACTCGCGAGTGTGGTGAAGGCGTCCGGTGGGCACGGGGCCTCATCGCGGATGCGAACTTCCGGTTGGGCCAGCTGGAGGAACGGGCGGGCGCGAGGGCCGCGGCCCGGCGCCGCTACCAGGTCTACCTGCGAATCCTGCAGCGCCCGGCGCTCTCCCTTGAGAGCCGGCGGGAGGCGAACACCCGCCTTCGCGCCTTGAGTCTCAAGGGGCGGGCCGACGGTTGAGGGCCTGGCCCGTCCGCCTGCCTGGAACCCGCGCGTCGGCTTCGGACCTGGCCAGCAGGTCCGCTCGTGGGCCCGGCGCGCCGCATGGCGCACGGCCCTTGGTGCAACGGAACGTTCAGTCCACAGGGCTGGGGCCTCGGGTCAGGGCCTAGCTTGTCGGCAACGGGGGGCTCACGGCCCCTCCAGGAGGAGGACCCATGAAACGAATGCACGCTGGGAACTGGAGGGCCGCCGCCGTGGCGGCGCTGATGGTACCGGTGGCTGTCCTGGCCCGTGAACCCGTCAACATCCCGAATGACGGCTCCGGCGCTGGCAATGTGCCCAGACAGGAGGGCCGGGACCGGAACTTCACCAACTTCGGCGCGACCATGTCCATTGATCGCTCCAGCAGTGGCAGTCAGCGCAACCTGCGCGTGGGCCCTCAGGCCAATGGCGTGGGCATGCCCATCCGCGAGGTGACGCCGGACCAGGAGGAGATGAAGCGCCTGTCCGGCAAGGTGCTGAAGCTCAACGGGCAGATGCTCTACCTGGAGACGGAGCCCGGCGCCGTGGTGCCCCTGGACCTGAGCGCGCTGCGCATCCGCAAGCAGCCGGAGAAGGGCCAGCATGTGGTGGCCGTCTACCAGGTGGAGAACACCACGGAGAACGTGGCGCTGGCGCTCGCCGGCGAGGTGCAGCCGAAGGACTGACGCGCTTCAGTCCTCCGGGTGGAGTTGGACGAGCGAGGGCAGTTCCGCTGCCCTCGCCCGGAGCCGCGGCTTGGGCCGGATGGCTACCGGCACGCGGGAGGCCGCCAGCAACTCCAGGTCGAACACGTTGTCCCCGAAGGCGGCGTAGAGCGGCTGGGACGTGCGCGAGCGCAGGCAATGCACCTTCCCGGCCGCGTAGGGAATGGGCTCGATGATGCCGGCCAGCACCGTCCCATCCTCCGTGCGCGGCGTGCAGGCCAGCACATTCAAGGGGTCCAGCCCCACTTCATGAACGGCGGCCTCCACGACGGCGAGCGGCGAGGCGCTGACCACGTAGCAGGGGATGCCCTGGCCGCGGGCCCACTCGACGACGCGGCGGCTCTCCGGGTGGATGCGCTGTTTGACTGCGTGGCGGGCCACCACGTCCTTCGCGAAGGCGCGCACCGCGTCCACGCGCCAACCGGCGAAGAGCCACGCCACCATCTCGTAGATGTCCTTCTCCGGAATCCGCCCCGCCTCGAAGGCGGCGAAGAGCTGGTGTGCCAGCTCGCGCGCGGGCAGGCTTTTCTCGAAGCCATGTGCGGTGGCCAGCCGCTCCAGGGCGGCGTGCGCTTCCGGGCGGATGTCGCCGTGCTCCAGCAGGGCCAGGAACAGGTCGTCTCCGACGTCTCCGCTCCACAGCGTGCCATCGCCGTCGAAGGCCAGCACCCCGCCGGGGGCACGCTCGGCCTCCAACCGGATGCGCTCCAGCGTCTCCTCTACACGCTCCATCTTCATGGGTGCGCATCCTCCCCCGGCCTCGAGCCCACGTCACCCGAGCTGTGTTCCATCGTCATCACTTCGCGGCGCCCGCCTGTGCCTCGTCCAGGAGGCTCAGGTCCACCAGCCCGTCGATGTTGGCGTCGGTGATGAAGCCCAGCGTCTTCGCGTGCTCGGCCGCGGTGGCGAGCGCCTGCGGCACCGGGTCCAGGCTGGGCTCCAGCCGGGAGAAGGCCTGCTGGAGGATGCCGGCGGGCAGGGGCTTGCTCGTGAGGCGGCCGAAGGCGACGTTGGCCGCGGTGGTGAAGCCGGCCGGGTCCTCCTGCCAGCGCTCGGTGAGTCGCACGTGCGCGCGCAGCAGGGCGACCACGCGCGGGCGCTGCGTCTCCAGCACCTGTCGTGTCGTCACCAGCACCGTGGTGGGAAAGCGCCCACCGGGCCACAAGTCCTTCTCATTCACCAGGATGCGGCCCTTGCCCTCGGCCACCAGGCGCGCGCCCCAGGGCTCCGGCACCCAGGCGCCCTCAATGCCGCCGCGCAGGAACTGGCCCAGGATGTCCGGGTTGCTCAGCGGGAAGATCTGCACGTCCCCGGTGCCGTCCAGGTGCGTCGTCAGCCCTTGCTGCTTGAGCCAGTAGCGCAGGGCGATGTCCTGCGTGTTGCCCAGCTGCGGCGACGCCAGCTTCTTGCCCTTGAGCTCCGCGGGCGTCTTCACCGTGCGCACCACCAGCACCGCGCCGTTGTTCACCGCGCCTGCGATGACGCGCAGCTCGCGCCCGGCCTTGAGGAACGTGTTGATGGCCGGACCGCTGCCCACGTAGGACACGTCCAGTGAACCGGCCACCAGCGCCTCCATGGCGGCGGGGCCCGCGTTGAACTGCATCACCTCCAGGCGGCCCACACCCGGCTGCGAGGCGAACGTGCCCTCCGCGTTGCCCACCAGGGCCTGGGCGTGGGTGATGTTGGGGAAGAAGCCCAGGCGCAGCGGCGCGTCCGGGCCGCGCGCGGCGGACTCGCGCTTGCAGCCCGCGCCGAGCACCGCCAGTCCAGCGACCACGACAGGCAACAGGGAGTGGAAGACACGCATGGCCGCTGAAGGTGTGACGCGGCGGCGGGATTTCAACGCCCGCCGAATCCAAGCGTCAGGCGCCACACGGCCGTGGGCCTCACGTCGTCGCCGTCAGCCCCCACCGCCGCCGCAGCCGCACCTCCACCGTCTGGAAGAGGACACGGTCCACCGCGGTGCCGATGATGACGATGGCCACCATGACGGCCATGACCTGGGGCACGTCCATCAACTCGCGGCCCACCGTGAGCAACTGCCCCAGGCCGCCGGAGACGAAGAGCAGCTCACCGGCCAGCAGCGCGCGCCAGGCGAAGCTCCATCCCAGCTTCAGGCCGGTGACGATGCCGGGCAGGGCCGCGGGTAGCAGCACGCCGAACTGGAAGCGCAGGCCTCGCACGCCCAGGGTGCTGGCCACGCGGGTGAGCTGCGGGTCCACGCCGTTGACGCTGTCCTCGGTGGCGATGGCGATACCCAGCACGCTGCCCATGACGACGACGAAGAGGATGGCGCCGTCCGTCAGCCCGAACCACAGCAGCGCCAGCGGCAGCCAGCAGATGGACGGCAGCGCCTGGAGCCCCATCACCACCGGCTTCACCGCGTTGCGGAAGAAGGGGATGCGGGAAATCAGCAGGCCCAGGGGGACACCCAGGGCCACTGACATCAGGTAGGCGCGCAGCAGCCGCCCCAGGGAGCGCCCCGCCGCGCCCACCAGTCGCCCGTCGGTGACCATGGCCACCAGGCTCTGGGCCACCGTCAGGGGCCGGGGCAGGAGGTGGGGAGACCAGATGCCCATCCGGGCCACCAGCTCCCAGAGGCCAATCAGCAACGCAATCACCAGCAGCTTCTGGGCATGGTGTTTCATGACGCACCTCTACGGGCCGGGAATCACCTGCGGACGGAGCACGGGCTGGGCGGGGGCCCGGGTGGGCGCTGGCTGGAGCGAGCGTGTGTGGGCGCGGCCCTCCACCTCACGCAGCAGGCCGCCGACGTGCCGCACCATTTCATTGAGCGCCGCGTCCTCCGGCTGGCGCGGCATGGGCAGGTGGACTTCCAAATCCCGCACCACGCGTCCCGGCCGGGGCGCCATCAGCACCACGCGGGTGCCCAGCATCAGCGCTTCATGGACGTCATGGGTGACGAACACCACCGTCTTGCCTGTGCGCACCCAGATGGACTGGAGGAGCTCCTGCATGTGGATGCGCGTCTGCGCGTCCAGCGAACCGAAGGGCTCGTCCATCAGCAGCACGGCCGGGTCCACCGCCAGCGCCCGGGCGAGCGAGGCCCGCATCTTCATGCCGCCGGAGAGTTGGTGGGGCAGCGCGTCCTCGAAGCCGCCCAACTGCACGCGCCGGATATAGGTGTCCGCCCGCTCGCGGCGCTCGGCGCGGGGCACGCCCCGGGCGGCCAGCGCGAAGGTGATGTTGCCGCGCACGGTGAGCCACGGGAACAGGGCGGCCTCCTGGAACATCAGCAGCCGGTCCGGCCCGGGCCCGTGGATGGGATGCCGGTCGATGGACACCGAGCCCCCCGTGGGCACCACGTGCCCCGCCAGCGCGTAGAGCAGCGTGGACTTGCCGCAGCCGGACGGGCCCAGCAGGCACACGAATTCGCCCGAGCGGACGTTGAGGTCCACGTTCTGCAAGGCGACCACCTTGTTGGCGTACTCGTGGTCCAACCGGGCAACACTGATTTTCGCGCGCTCCGCACCGACATGCGCCGGCTGGAGCAGGCGCAGGGAACTTCTCCATCGGCCTAGGAGGGCGCGCAGCATCCACCACAAACTAGGCACGTAGGTGCAAGTGGGAAGGGGGAGCAGGCAAAGGGCCCGTTGAGGGCTTCATGGCCTGCTCGCCTGCTTTGCGCGCGGAGAGGGGCTCGTGGCCCGCGGCCTTTGTCCCACCCAGTAGAACCTGGTGACGCTTCAGACGCGTGTTTTCATCGCCTGCCCGTCTGTCTTAGACATGGGGGCATGCTGGAGGACGACGGGATTATCAAGCTGATGCGGGGCGTTCTGGCGACCTACTCGGACAAGAGCCGCTTCGGCGCCGCCGGGCTGATGCTCCTGCTGGGCCTGGGCGTGCTGCTGGGGGCGGGCAGCCTGGCCCTCTCCGCCGAGCCCCTCATCGACGACGAGTGGCTGGCGTGGCCCGTGGGATTGCTGGCCCCCTTCGTCGTGGGCGCCGTCGTGGCCGGCTTCCAGAAGGTGAAGCTGTGGGACTGGAAGTTCCGGTTCGACCTGGAGCGCTTCGGCGCGGCCTTCTGCGTCACGACGGGCTTCGTGCTGGCCCGCTTCGTCGGCGTCCCGCTGCTCGCCGGGGGCTGAGGCGAAGGCCCTTCGTCCCGGGGGGCTCAGGCGGCGCGGCTCGCCCCTTCGGTGCGCAGGTGCGTCCGGGTTCGCAAGCCCAGCCACGTAGCGAAGACGAGCAGCAGCATGCCCACGCCGCTGAAGGCGCCGCCCACGCGCAGGGAGGCGTTGCGGTCATCCCGGACGAACTCCACCGTCTTTCCGCCGGGGTTCGCGAAGGCCGCCTCCAACTGCGCCTTCACGCGCGTGGCTTCCGCTTCCTCGGTGGCCCACTGGAAGAAGAGGGGGTACTCGCCGTGCACCGTCACCAGCGTGGGCCGGAAGATGGGCACGCGGTTGCGGCGGGCGGCGCGGGTCCGGTCCACCTTGACGCCCTGCACATCCTTCATCGCGAAGCTGGCCACTTCGTCGCGGGTGAGCCAGCTGGAATGGAACAGCAGGCACACGCCGCCGGGCTGGCACCGCAGCTCCACGCGGGCCTGGGCGTTGAGCAGGTAGGGGCCCAGCACGAGGAAGGGCAGGGCGAGCAGCACGCACGCCGCCGCGGCAATGGCCGTGGTGCGGCTGCGGCGCGGCTCGCCATTGGAGTAGGAGGACTGGGGCTCGCTCACACCTCTCCTCATAGACC
>NZ_SRLV01000057.1:0-53380 GCF_006518205.1 Myxococcus sp. CA005
AGCCCTGGAGGCCGCACGTGTGGTACGCGGAGGCCGTGGCCCACGTCCTCCTCGACCTGCGCATGGTGCGCGGCCGGCTGCATGGGATTGCCCGTTACGCCCTGGAGCTGGCGCGGCGGATGCCCGTGCTCGCGCCCGACCTGCACTTCTCCGCGTTGGTGCCCCCCGAAGGGCTCGCGCCCGACCTGGGTGCGCTGACGCCGCGCATGCCGCTGCATCGTGCGCTGGCCGGGTTTCTTTCGCCCCTCGAGCAGCCGGCGCTGGCGGCGGACCTGGTGAAGCTGGCGCCGGATGCGTTCCACGCCACGTCCTTTTCACTGCCCCTCTTCTGGAACGGGCGGCTGGTGGCCACTCTCCACGACGCCAATCACCTGGCGCTGGCGGACCAGTACACGCCGGCCCAGTCCATCTACTACCGCGTGGTGGTGGGCCCTCGCGCGAAGCGGGCCACCGCGCTGGTGACGGTGTCCGAGTTCTCGCGCGACGAGCTCGCGAAGCACCTCAAGCTGTCGCCCTACCGCCTCCAGGTGATTCACAACGGGGTGGATGCCCGCTTCCAGCCGCCGACCCAGGCCGAGGCCGCCGCGTTCCGCGAACGGTACGAGCTGCCAGCGCGCTACGTGGCGGCGGTGGGCAACGCCAAACGCTTCAAGAACCTGGCGCTGCTGAAGGATTTCGCCGGGGAGTTGCCGGTGCCCGTGGTGCTGCTGGCGGGCAAGGGCGCGGTGGCGCACGAGCTGGGGCTTCACGAGAACGTGGTCGATTTGGAGGAGCTGCCCGAGGACCAGATGCCGCTGTTCTACGGCGCGGCGTCGGCGCTCCTGCTGCCCTCGCGCTACGAAGGCTTCGGGCTGCCGGCCCTGGAGGCCATGGGCGCGGGCTGCCCGGTGCTGGCGTCGGATACGACGGCCCTGCCCGAGGTCGTGGGCAACGCGGCGTTGAGGCTCTCCCCGGACGACGCGGCGGCGTGGCGTGAAGCGACGCTGCGCGTGCTTCGCGACGACGTGCTGAGCCGGGAGCTGGTGGAGCTGGGCCGGGAGCGCGTGGCGCGCTTCACCTGGGACGACTGTGCCCGGCGCACCCTGGCCGTCTACCGCCGCGTGCTGGAGGCCCCGGCGCCCGGAGGCTCGCGCGGGACGCCTCGCCGTTAGGGCGTGGGCCCGGGCGCGCCTTCCATCTCCAGGTGCCCCTGACGGGCCTCCCGGCCGCGCAGGCGTTCACTGCCCTCGCACAGCCCCAGTCCCCAGATGAGCGAGAAGGACAGGTACACGCTGGAGTGGAACGGCAGGTAGTGCACCAACGCGAGGATGTGGAAGCCCACCCAGGACAGTAGGGCGCCCGTGGCCGCGATGGAGCCCTGACGGTAGCGCCGGATGAGGGCGCGCCCCAGCAGGCCGTGCATCGCCAGCATCAGCAACAGCCCCACCAGGCCCGTCTCCGCCCACACCGTCAGCCAGAGGTTGTGCGAATCGGTGGCCAGCAGGTCGGTGATGCCCGTCTCGTCCTGCGTGGCCAGGGCGGCCGGCTTGTGGTTGCCGAAGCCCACGCCCGTCAGCGGGTATTCACGCACCAGGCTCCAGCCCACGGCCATGGCGTGCTCGCGCTCTCCGCCGTAGATGTTGCCCAGCGCCTTCTCCATTCGCGTGCGCCAGGCCGGGCTCATGGAGACGACGGCCACCAGCGCGAACAGGAGCGCCAACCCCATCTTCCGCGCGGAGCCCTGGACCAGCAGCAGCAACGCCACCACGCTCACGAGCAATGCCGCGCCCAGCGCCGCGCGCGCGAAGGCGTTGTAGATGGAGATGAGCATCCCCATCACCACCGCCCCCGCCAGGATGCGCCGCCGCGCCTGGTCCGCGCTGCCCAGCACCGACAGCGCGGGCCCGAGCGCCGCGATGGCGCCGTGCGCGAAGCGAAGCCGGTGGGAGAAGAAGCCACCCGCCGCGTAGCGCGGAGACTCCTCGGTGCCGAAGTTCTCGTGCAGTCGCCCCAGGTTGAGCTTGAGGAAGGAGGGCAGCTCCACGGACCAGCGCACCCGGTTCTGGAACACGCCCAGCAGCGCGGCCAGCAGCCACCCTCCCGCGAGGACGCCCGCCAGCAGCAGCCACGGCACGCCCACGGCGCCAATGCACGCGGCCGCGGCGCCCGCCACCGAGTCCAGCACCTGGCCGTACCGCGCGCCGCGCGGCCACGACACCGCCGCGCCCGTCAGCAGCGCCACGGCGGGCGACGCCGCCTGCCACAGGCACAGCACCCCACTGGCCCCGACATAGGCGCGCACGTCCGGCGCCAGGCGGAGCCGCCCTCGCACCAGCAGAATCGCCGCCAGCAGCACCGCCGCGCCCGTCGCCACCTGGAGGACGACCTCCGCCAGCACCAGGCCCACGGTCCACAGCACGAGCACGGCGTTGATGGCGCGGCGCCAGCGCAGGTCCAGCGGAAGCTCGGACACGGTTCCCATGAGCGCGGACACGCTATCTCACCAGCAGCGAGCGCCGCGGCAGGTGCAACCGGCCCTCGCGCTGCAACCACACGGCGCCCGCGATGAGGCCCAGCAGCACGGTGGGCGTCCACGCGGCGACGCCAGGAGACAACCGCTCCGTGAGCACCAGGGTCCGGCACACCATCATCAAGCCCCACATCGCCACCGCCGTCAGCAGGCCCTCGATGATGGCGGCCGTGAGATGCCCTCGCCGGTTGGCGCGCAGGGCCAGCCCCACCCCCAGCAGCGCCGCGGGGAACGCCGCCATCGGGTAGGCGAAGCGGTTGTGCAGGGCCAGCTCGAACTGCTTCGTCGCCAGGCCCACGTCGCGGCGCGCGACAATCTGCTCGCGCAGCTCGGACGCCCGCATCTGCTCCGGCCGCCCCGGCCGGATGCGGAACGCGGTGACGGCCACGCCCAGGTCGTACTCCGCTTCCGGGAGCTGCCGTACGGACGTCTTCCCCTCGCCGTCGAAGGTGCGCTCCACCACGTCCGTCAGGCGCCAGCGCATGCCTTCCACCGGGAACATGCCGGATGCGTCCAGGCGCCGCTGGAGGTCGAAGGACTCCGTCACCGTGAAGACGGACACGTCCTGGAAGCCCTCCTGCGCGCTGCCGCCCCGGAGGAAGAAGATGTTGTCCCCACGCCGGAACCACTGCTTCGGCGTGTAGTAGAAGCGCCAGTCGCCCCACTTGTTGAAGCGCTGGGTGGTGATTTCGTCCACGCGCCGGCCGGAGTACGTCGCCACCCGCTCGTCGAAGGCCACCAGGCCCACGCAGGCCACGAACGACGCCACGAGGATGGGCAGGTACAGCGCGGACGGGCCGAAGGTCAGCGCCCGGATGGCCGTCACCTCGCCCTGCTTGCGCAGCGCGGACACCGTGGTGCCCGCCGCCAGCAGCAGCGCCGCCGGTCCCAGTTGCTGCACCGACATCATCGCCTTGTAGAAGTAGAGCTCCGCCGCGTCCCAGACCCAGCCCGGGCCCGTGTACAGCTTCGCGCGGTCCACGAAGTCCACCACCACGAACACCAGCACCAGGCCCGCGAGGATGCCCAGGGCGAAGCGCAGGTACGTGCGCAGCACGTAGATGAAGAGCGTCCCCCTCACTTGACCGTCCCCGAGCGGCTCACCCGGTACAGGGCCACCAGCCCCACCGCGACGAACACCAGATTGGCCATCTGCCCCGCCAGGCCCGCGGGCAGTTGGCCCTTCTGCCCCATCTGCTCGAAGACGCGGCTCAGCAGGTAGTAGAGGACGTAGCCCCCCAGCGTCAGCAGGTAGCCCCACGCCCGGCCCGACTGGCGCCGGCCCATGGCCAGCGGTGTGCCCAACAGCGCGAAGGCGATGGGCGCCAGCGCGTTCCCCAACCGGCTGTGCAGCGCCATCCGGTACATGCGCGCATCCTCGCCCTGCGCTTCCGCCTCGCGCGCCGCCTCCATCAGTTCGCCGGGCGTCAGCTCCTCGCGGGAGTAGGAGAAGCGGCTGCGCTTGCCCATGGAAGCGCCCACGCCCACGCTGATTTCGGCCTGGTCGAACCGGATGATGCTGTACTCCTCCGTCTCGCGGCCCGCGGAGCGGTGCACCTCCCCCGCCTCCAGCGCGAAGCGCAGCACCTCGCCGCTGGTGGACGTGCCCACCTGCCCCCGCTGCGCCAGCACCAGCAGCGGCGAATTCGCCTCCCGGTCGTCATGCAGGAGCACGTTGGTCCACTTCCCGTCCGCGGACACCTGCTCCGCGTACAGCGTCAAGTTGCTGAGGTCCTCGTAGAAGACGCCAGACTTCACGTCGCCCACGGCGTTCTTCCGGATGACCTCGCTCACCAGCACCTTCAAGCCCGTCAGGCCCCAGGGCTGCGCCGTGGAGGTGATGACCAGCATCAGCACGCTGAGCGCCACCGCGATGCCCATCGGCGCGGCCAGCAGGCGCACCGGCCCGATGCCCAGCGCCTGGAGCGCGACCAGCTCCCGGTCCTCGCCCAGCCGCCCCAGCCCCAGGAGGATGGCCAGCAGGAAGGCGATGGGCAGCGCCATCATCAGGAAGTGCGGCGCCAGGTAGGCCAGCAACCGCGCCATGTCCACCAGCGTCACCGACGAGCCCAGCAGCACGTCGGTGCCCCGCAGGAACTGCATGACGAAGAGCAGCAGGAACATGAACGCCACCCACACGCCGAGCGGGACCAGCAGCTCCCCGAGCAGGTAGCGCGAAAGGCGGTTCACGGGGCGGCCTTCATCCCTCGCGCGCCGATGTCCCGGCGGAAGTGCATGCCCTCGAAGCGCACGGTCGCCACCGCCGCGTAGGCCCGCTCACGTGCCTGAGCCAGGTCCTCGCCCCGCGCGCACACCGTCAGCACCCGGCCTCCGGCCGTCACGACGCCGCCGTCGCGCGCCTCCGCGCCCGCCAGGAACACCGTGGCGTCGGGTGGCACCGCGTCCAGCCCTTCAATCCGCTGGCCCTTCTCCGGCGCGTCCGGATAGCCCCGCGCCGCCAGCACCACGCCCACCGAGGCACCAAGCGCGGACACCAGCGTCCGCGGCACGAGCGCGCCCCGGGCACACGCGTCCAGCAACGGCAGCAGGTCCTCCCCCAGTTGCATCATCAACACCTGCGTCTCCGGGTCACCGAAGCGCGCGTTGAACTCCAGCACCTTCGGGCCGCCGCGCGTGAGCATCAGCCCCGCATACAGCACACCCCGGAAGGGAATTCCGCGCCGGCGCAACACGGCCAGCGTCGGGGCGACCACGCGCTCGCCCACCTCGGCGAGCTGCGCGGCGGACAGGAAAGGCGCGGGGCTGTACGCGCCCATGCCGCCGGTGTTCGGCCCGGTATCGCCTTCGCCCACGCGCTTGTGGTCCTGGGATAAGGGAAGCATGGCGTAGCGCTCGCCATCACACAGCGCCATCGCGGACACCTCTTCGCCCTCCAGCAGCTCCTCCAGGACCATCGTCTGGCCCGCCACGCCCATGGCCCCCACGGCGCGCACCGCCGCGCGCGCGGCCTCGACGTCGTGGGCGACGATGACGCCCTTGCCCGCCGCCAGGCCATCCGCCTTGACGACGATGCGGCCCTGCGCCACCGCGTAGGCTTCCGCCGCCGCCATGTCGGTGAAGGTCTGGAAGGCGGCGGTGGGCACGCCGGCCTCGGCCATGATCTCCTTCGCGAAGGCCTTGGACCCTTCGATGCGCGCGCCCGCCGCCACGGGCCCGAAGCAGGGGATGCCCGCGTCGGCCAGCGCGTCAGCGACCCCCGCGACCAGCGGCGCCTCTGGCCCCACCACCACCAGGTCCACGGCCTCGCGCTTCGCGAACGCGGCGACTTCCTCCGGTGCGTCCGCGCGCAGGGCCACGTTCGTGCCCAGCTTCGCCGTGCCCGGGTTGCCCGGACCGCACAAGAGCTGGGTCAACATGGGGCTCTGCGACAGCTTCCACGCGAGCGCGTGCTCACGGCCACCGGAACCGAGCAGCAGGACCTTCACATCCACCTCACCGTTCCAACAGGTAGAGCATCCGCTTCGCGGGGAGGTATGCCGGATCCAACCCCACCACCTTCACCAGGGTGTCTCGTGCCACGTCCTTGCCCTGGGCCGACTCCAACTGCGCCAGTCGCGCCTGCGCCGATAGCAGCGTGGGCGCCAGGGCCAGCGCGTCCCGCAGCGCGCGCTTGGCCGGTTCCACCTGCCGGGCATCCGCCAACGCCAGGCCGTGCGCCAGATGCGACACCGGCATCTGCCGCCCCGCCGCCGCGGAGCGTTCGCCCAGGCGCCGGGCGTCCGCGAGAGCACCTCGCTGCAGCGCGATGAGCGAGCGGTAGGCCAGGGCCCCCGCGTTGTTCGCGTCCACCTCCAACACACTGCGCAGGTGACGCTCGGCCGCGTCGAACTGGTGCTGGTGGAAGCGCAGCAGGCCTTCGTACAACAGCGGGGACGGGTCCTCCGGTCCCTCGGACAGCGCGAGGATGGCACCCTCCACGCCCTCCACCGTCTCGCGCGGGCGCAGCCAGTAGGCAGACGTCGCGGGCCGCGGCTCCAGCCGGAGCGGGTCCGACTGCAGCGCCTGGTGCAGCGCGCGGAAGGCATCGTCCCGTCGCTTCGCGCTCGCCGCGGCGACGCCCGCCAGCAGCTGCGCGTCCAGCCGCCGCGCGTCCAGCTTCACCGCTTCCTGAAATCCCTCCAGCGCCTCCAGCGGCTTCTTCTCCAGGAGCAGCAGCCGGCCTTCGAGCACCTTCTCCAGCGCGCCGTCCTCCAACTGCCCGCGGAAGCCCGGCAGATGGGTCCGTGCCTTCTCCGCGTCGCGGCGGCCCAGGGCCACCAGGAAGAGCTGGAGGTGCGCCTCCGGCAATCCCTTCACGAGTTGCAGGGCCTCTTCCGCCGACTTCACCGCCGCGTCCTGACTGCCCGCGGTGCGCTCCGCGGCCGCCAGGTGCACCAGCACCTCGGCCACCTCGGGCTCGTCGTAGCGCGCCCGGTTCTTCATCAGCGCGCGCAAGTCCCGCACCGCGCCTGCGGCGTTGCCTTCCGCCTGGTAGCGCAGCATCGCCAGCGGCAACAGGGCGCGCAGCTCGCCGGGCTCCGCCTTCACCCGGGCCTCGTACAACTTGCGCGCCTCCGCGGGCTCCCCCACCTCCTGGTAGATGCGGGCGGTGAGCGCCAGGCTCTCCCAGTCCTTCGGGCTCGTCTCCAGCCGCTTGCGCAGCGTGTCCAGCGCGGCGGAATACTCACCGCCCGACGCATGCGCGAGCGCGCGGTAGTAGTGCAGCCGCTTGATGTCCGGCGACAGCTTCTGCGCGGAGTCGAAGTGACTGCGAGCCAGCTCGCGGGACGACGACAGCCACGTGCGGCCCAGCACCAGGTGCGCTTCGGCCTTCTGCGCGTCGGCGAGCTCCGCGCGGGCCAGCAACTCCTCCGCGAGCGGGCGCGCCTGCTCGGGCTGACCGGAGCGGGCCAGCAGGAGGTTCGCGTGCGCCAGCAGCAACGGCGCCGTGCGGCCAGACCGCGACTCCGCCGCCGACAGCAGCGCGCGGGCCTCCTGGAACGTCGCGTCGTCCATGCGCGCGCCGCGTCCCAGGGCCAGCGCCTGGACGTAGCCCGCGATGGCGGCATCGCTGGTCGGGTCCAGCACCAGCGCCTGCTGGAAGGACTCCTCCGCCTCCGCGTACGCGAAGCGCTCGTCACGGGCGAGCTGCTGCTGCCCCTGCGCGAGCCGTTCCGCGCTGGTGCCCAGAATCTCCAGGTACTTCAACTTCCAGCGAGGCAGCACGGCCTTCACCGCGTCCGGGATGGCGGCCACGGGCGGAGGACCGGCCTGGCGGCGCGACGCCTCCTGCTGCTGTTGGTACAGGAAGTAACCGCCCACACCTCCGCCCACGACGACGAGCCCCACGAGGCCCGCCACCAGTCCGCCCTTGCCCCCACGGGAGCGCCCATCCGTGACGAGCACCGGCGCGGAGCGCGAGCCGCTGCGAGGCTCCGCTCCCAACTGCGGCGAGGAGGCGCGGAGGCCACTGCGAGGCTCCGGCCCCATGTCCGGAATGATGTCGGTGCTGATGGGCACGCGTGCGCCACTACGGGGCTCGGCACCGGGCGCTGGCTCCGAGGCTTGCGCCACCGATGCGGAGCCCCCACCCAGGTCCGCCATGGGCGGCAGGAAGTCCGAGTTCCCCGCCGGAGCGGCCGGACGGCTCGTGGCGGCCGGCGCCCGAGCGGAACCAGGCTGGCGGCAGTCATCACAGATGCCGAGCGCCTGGTCGAAGGAATCCGTCAGCGGCTTCTGGCAGACGCGGCAGCCGGAGGTCGCGGGCTTCGCGGCGGCGGGCTTCGCCGGATGCGAAGGCTGGGACTCCAGGCCCTGCGGCGCGGAGGGCGGCGGTCCCAGGAAGTCGAGCAGCGGGTCCTCCGCACCGGCCGCCCCACCGCCTCCCGAAGCCGGCATCCCCACGCTCGCGAAGGGGTCCACGGGCGGCGCGGACGCGGGAGCAGGCGAGGGCATTGCCCCGAAGTCGCCGAACAGGTCCGAGCCCGAGCGGCCCTCTCCCCGGGCGGGCTTGGGAGCCGGAGCAGCGCCAGGTGCGGGCGCGGCGGGCGGCGGCGCACCGAAGTCGCCGAAGAGGTCGTCCGCGGGCGCGGCGCCGGAGACGGGCGTCAGCGTGACGGGCGCCGCGGGCTGGGATGCCGGAGCCGGCGCGCCAGCAGCGGGCACGGCCGAGGGATCGCGCCGGACCAACTGCAGGTTCCGGCAGCGAGGACACTGCGCGCGAACGCCCTTGGCGGTGATGAGCTTGTCATCAATCGCGTAGGCGGCCGCGCATTTCTGACAGACGATGCGCATGGCTCAGTGCCGGAAGTGTCGCACTCCCGTCAGCACCATGGCCATCCCATGTTCATCCGCGGCGGCAATCAACTCCGCGTCACGGACCGAACCGCCGGGTTGTACGACACAGGTGGCCCCCGCCCGGGCGGCCTCGTCCAGCCCATCCCGGAACGGGAAGAAGGCGTCCGAGGCCACCGCGCTGCCCCTGAGGGCCGCTCCGCCGCGCTGCATCGCGATGCGGACCGAATCCACCCGGTTCGTCTGCCCCCCGCCCTGCGCCAGGAGCTGGTCACCGGAGGCGAAGACGATGGCGTTGCTCTTGACGTGTTTGCACACCTTCCAGGCGAAGCGCATGGCCTGCTCCTCCTCCGGCGTGGGAGCCCGCTTGGAGACCACCTTCCACGACAGCGGCGGCTCCACCGAGTCCCGGTCCATCAGCAGCATGCCCCCGGACACGCTGCGAGCGTCCAGTTGGGCACGCGGCCGGGCCTGGGGACTGGCCAACGCGGGGCCCGCCTCCAGGAGCCGCAGGTTCTTCTTCGTCGCCAGCACCTGCAACGCCTCCGGGGAGTACGACGGCGCGATGACCGCCTCCAGGAACGTCTCCGCCATGGCCTGGGCCGTGGCCGCGTCCACCTCGCGGTTGAGCGCGACGATGCCCCCGAAGGCGGAGACCTCGTCCACCGCGCGGGCCGTGCGGTAGGCCTTCACCAAGGCGGCGTCCACCGCCACGCCGCAGGGCGTGTTGTGCTTGATGATGACGGCCGCGGGGGCCTCCGGGAACTCCAGCAGCAGGCCCAGCGCCGCGTCCAGGTCCAGGATGTTGTTGTACGACAGCTCCTTGCCCTGCAGCACCTTGGCGAAGGCGACCGTCGGCTCCTGGGGCGCGGCGTGCTCGCGGTAGAAGGCGCCGCGCTGATGCGGGTTCTCCCCGTAGCGCAGGTCCTGCGACTTCTGGAACGCCAACGACAGCTCCCCCGGGAACGGCTCGCCCGCCTGCGCGGACAGCCACGCGGAGATGGAGGCGTCGTAGGCCGCCGTGTGCGCGAAGGCCTTGCGCATCAGCCGGCGCCGCGTGTCCTCGCTCACCGCCTTCTGCTGCTCCAGCTCCGCCAGCACCGCCGGATAGTCGTCCGGGTCCACCACCACCGAGACGTGCCGGAAGTTCTTCGCGGAGGCGCGCACCATCGCGGGCCCGCCGATATCAATCTGCTCGATGACCTCCGGCTCCGCGGCGCCCGAGGCCACCGTCTGCCGGAATGGATACAGGTTCACCGCGACCAGGGAGATGGGCTCGATGCCGTGCGCCTTCATCTCCTCCCGGTCGGCCTCCAGCTCCAGCCGTCCCAGGATGCCGCCGTGGATGCGGGGGTGGAGCGTCTTCACGCGGCCACCCAGAATCTCGGGGCTCTGCGTGTGCTCGGACACCTTGTTGACGGGCACCCCCGCGCCCTTGAGCGCCTCCAGCGTGCCCCCGGTGGACAACAACCGGAAGCCCAGGCGGACGAGCCCCTGGGCGAAGGGAACCAGACCTCGCTTATCAGAAACGCTCAGGAGAGCCAGCACGTGTGGGCCTCGGTGTGCGGGAAGCGGCGGTAGTAGCAACCACCCCCTGGGGTGTCAACGCAACACGTCGGCCCTCCGTTTGCGGGTGGAAACCACCCGCGAACATCAGGGCTTGCGAGCCGAAACCGGCGGCTCGGCTTCGGTGGCTTCGCGCAGCTTCATCAGCCCGCGCGTCTCCACCTGGCGGATGCGCTCGCGGGTGAGGTTCATGATCTCTCCCACTTCCTCGAGCGTGATGCCGCCCTTCTCCGCCACGTCCAGGGCGCAGGTGTGCTCCAGCTCCCAAATTTCCTTGTCCGGGAAGTTGAGCTTGATGGACCCCGTCTCCGGATTCACGTCCAGGTAGAGGTTGTGCTTGCAGGAGACGAAGTTGCACGGCCGGGGACCGTTGATGCAGTCCGCGCGCGTACGCGGCCGCGTGTCGTCCATCTGCTTCAGCAGGTCGGCCTCTTCGGGGTCCACTTGACCCGTGAGGCGACGCCTCCGCAGGTCGCGCGCCATCTCCTTGCGCGACATGGTCTTGGAACGGCGGCGCTCCTGCGCCTGGTCCGATTCCTGGTCCCCCCCCTCCTCCTGTAGCTGCTTCACTTCCGACATGTCCCCTCCACGTGAGGCCAGTCTACCCGGTTCCCGGGTATTCTATTGCGAACGGATGGTTTCGTCTGCGCGTGCGGTCACGGCGCTACCGAGCCGGGCGACATCCCGGACCAGATCCTGCGCTCTTTGCCGCAAGGTTGCTAGCTGTGCCTCAAGCGTACGCCGATGCTCCCCCCCAAAGGCGCGGTCCCCCAGTTCCTCCTGGAACCCGTTCAGGAGGCCTGCAAGGTCCCGTTCCAACTGGTCGATATAGTTGCTGTGGAAGACATAGGACCGCTTGATGTCCTCCAGGGTGTGCCCCTCCGACATCATCTTCTTGATGACATTGATGCGGCGCACCGCCTCCACCGGGTAGAGCCCGACGCTCCCCTGGTGCTTCCCCTTCCTGCCCACCCGGCGGCTCCTGGGTAGCAAGCCCGCCTGCACGTACTTCCGGAACGTCGCCTCCGACAGGCGCACGCCCCGTGGCCGGAAGATTTTCAGGATGGCGCTCGCGGGCAGGCCGCCCGCGTTCTCGCGCTCGATCCGAGCAATCTCCTCAGGAGCCAGCAGGTCCATGGATTCCATTGAATATAATCCACTGAGTGGGGGCCACTGAGTGCCAGAACGAGCGGTTGGGTGTCAAGGCAGACCACCAGGCAGGCAAGCGGCGGCGGACGAATCGCGCGCCTTTGAACAGGCGGAGCGGCAGGTGGGACGAGGTAGGCGTGACAGCCCGAAGGCGGCCCCGCTGGAGGCGAGGCAGCAGCGTTCAGGAGTGGACGTTGGGGGTGCTCAAGCGGAAGCGAGCACGGGTACGGCGGGTGACTTCGGACCTGGGCTCAGGTCGCGGCACGGCTGCCGGTGAGGCCGCCGCGCCGGGAGGCGGCCTGGTTCAGCGCCCCCTGGGGGCGCGGAACTCGCGGCTGACGGTGCCGCCCGCGGTGACGGCGACGTCGTAGCGGCGCTCGCCGGACGGGTGCTGGAAGACGAGCTTGTGGTTGCCGACGGGCAACCGGTACGACGCCCGCCCCGTTACTTCGCCCATGCGCTTGCCGTTGATGAACACGGTGGCATAGGGCGCGGCCTGGACCTGGAGCGTTCCGCTGGCCGGCGCAGCGCGTACGCGCTCCGGCTCCTGCTGGGTGCCGGCCGCACTCGGCGCGGGGTCGGAGGCCGGGTGGGTGGCGGCAGCGGCGAGCACCTCCTCGCGCATCAGCCCATCCACCTCGGATTCGGTATCGGCGGTTTCGGCGGGCCCCGTCTCCCCGCCCTCGGCGTTCTCAGATACTGCTGAAGGCGCGGGCTGCGCGGTCGGCACGGGTTCATCAACAGCGGGTGCGGCCACCATGGGCTCTGCCGGCACCGCCGGAGGAGCTGCTTCTTCGGTCCCCCGCATCACAGCGACGCCGCCTCCGACGACGGCGAGCCCCAACGCCACGGCCAGTCCCATCGCCCACTGTCGGCGCGCCGCCGGCACGGCCACCGAGGCTACGGGGCCGGACGCACGGGCCCCCGCCTCGAGAGACTCGGCGCCGGACGCATGGGCCCCCGCAGGCACCTCGGCTCCGGAGCCCCGAGCACTCGTCCCAAGAACCCCGGATCCGAACGCATGGGCACCTGCAGGCCCCTCGGCTCCGGACGCACGGGCACTCGCCGCAGGGCCCTCGGCTCCGGACGCATGGGCACCCGCCGCAGGCACCTCGGAAGCTCCAGGCTCGGCTGCCCTCATCCCGGGATGCGCCTCAGGCTCCGTATTCGACGGGGTCCCTTCCTCGTCGTCGTCCTCATCGTCCCAGGCGCTCGCCAACTTCAGACTCCCGGAGGACCCTGACGGTGACGCGACGGCGGCGCCCCCTTCCGGACGACTCGGCGTCCGCGCGCTCCCGGACACCGCCGGGACACCTGATCCCCTGCTCGGCGTCTTCTCGGCCCGTGCATCCTCGCTGGAGGCTGCACCGCGAGCATCCTCGGCCCCACCGGAGCGCGGCCCCGACACCGCGACCATGCCCTCCGGACGGCTCTGCCGGCCCGGAGTGGAAGGCGCGCCTTCGAAAGAAGCACCGCGAGGCACCGGCGACGACGCCACCGCCGGCAGCGGCATCATCGGCGTGGCCATGGGCGGCAGTGGCGCCGCATCCAGCGCGGCCGCCTCGCCCCTGCGCGGCAACACGAAGGTCGGCGCATTGACGTCTTCGTCCGGAGACGTCGGCAACGCCAGGCCGCTGCGGCCAGCAGACATCATCACCGCGGTGGGCTCGCGCGGCACGGGCGACGCCTCTGCCCCAGGTGCCGGCTCCCCTTCCACGACGTGTGTGCGCTCCTGCACGGTGGGAATCGCCTGGGTGAGGCTGGTGGGGAACAAGCGGCGCATGAACGCGCTCAGGTCCGTGTCGTCCAAGGACCTCGCATGCGTCAGCACGCACTGGGCCAGGGCGCGCTCGAACTCCGCGGCCGTCTGGAAGCGGAGCGCGGGGTCTCTGTCCAGAGCTCGCACCACGGCGGCATCCAGGTCCGCGGGCACGTCCGGATTCAGCCGGGCCGGAGGCGGAATGGTGCTCTGCTGCACCGCGCGCAGCACCGCCACCTCGGAGTCCCCGTCGAACAGACGGCCGCCCGTGAGCATCTCCCACAGCACCACGCCCAGCGCGAAGATGTCCGTGCGTGCATCCACGGCCTCGCCCCGGGCCTGCTCGGGCGACATGTACGCGAACTTGCCCTTCAGCACGCCCGGCTGCGTCAGCTTGTTGCCCGCCTTGGCGATGCCAAAGTCCGTCAGCTTCACCGCGCCATCGAAGGACAACAGCACGTTGTGCGGCGTGACGTCCCGGTGCACCAGGTCCAGCGGCTGGCCATTCACGCGGACGCGGTGCGCGTAATGCAGGCCCCGGGCGACCTCCGCGCCGATGTGCGCCACCAGCATGGGCGGCACCGGCTCCATCAGCTCCTTGCCGCGCTTGCGCAGCTCCCACAACGAGCAGCCGCGCACGTACTCCATGGCCAGGTAGTACGTGTCCTCATGCTTGTCGAAGTCGAATATCTGCACCACGTTCGCGTGGTTCAGCCGCGAGGCCAGCCGGGCCTCGGCGATGAACATCCCCACGAACTCCGGGTCGCTGGCGAGGAAGGCGCGCACCCGCTTGATGACGACTTCCTTCTCGAAGCCCTCCGCGCCGCGCGCCGTGCACAGGTAGATTTCCGCCATACCGCCCTCGGCGAGCTTGCGGCGGACGACGTACTTGCCGATGTGAGTGCCGGCTTCGAGCGTCACGGGAGCATCCAAGGCATGTGCTATTCGAACTTCACGCTCACGACGTTGAGGTCGATGGGCTTCACCTCGATACGTCGACTGAGCGTCTTCTTGAGGTCGGGGTTGACGAAGCGGCAGTCATAGCTGCCCACGCGCAGCTCCACGGCCTCGAAGGGCGTTTCGCCCAGCCGCTTGCCACCGCACGTCACCTCCGCCCAAGGGTGTACGACGAAGCGCACCCGGGCCAGTCGCACCTCCTGCCTGGGCTCGGGCCGGGCGGGACGCTCGCGAACCACCGCCGCCACGGGAGCAGCAGCCACCGCGCGGGGCTCGGGCTCCAGCGTGAAGCGCGCCACCTGCTCCGCGTCCTCACCCACCATCACCGTGCGCGTCTGCGCCTGGTGCCGGTCGGCCTCCACCCGCACGGCGACCTGCTGGCCCACCGCCGTTTCGAACATCACCGGCCGCTCGTCGTGGCGTTGGCCATCCACCAGCACCACCGCGTCCGCGGGCTTCGTTTCGATGCGCAGCCGCACCGGCGCGGGCGCGGCCTCCACGGGAGGCGGGGGCACCACGGGCGGGGGCCGCAGCTCCGTCGGAGCCTGGACCGGCGCCTCGGCCTGCATGGGCACGGGCGCGGGCACCGCGGCCTCCGGGTCCAACGACACCGGCATGGGCTCCGGCGACCGCATCGACCAGAGCACCACGCCCACCGCCGCGACGACCAGCAACACCAGCCCCACGTACAGCCACGTCTTGCTGCCCGCGGCAGCCACGGGGCGCTTCGCCGCGCGCGACATGCCCAGCGACAGCGTGGGGGCGTCCTCCTCGAGCGGCTCCCCGTCCCGCAGCGGAATCACCACCCGCGCGGGCCGGCCCGTATCCATCATGGCGATGGTGGGCGCGTCCTCCTCCACGACGTACCCCCCTCGCACCTGCGAGCGCGCGCCAGC
Source organism: Myxococcus sp. CA005 (assembly GCF_006518205.1). Lineage (NCBI taxonomy): Bacteria > Pseudomonadati > Myxococcota > Myxococcia > Myxococcales > Myxococcaceae > Myxococcus > Myxococcus sp. CA005. The sequence goes on from NZ_SRLV01000057.1 coordinate 15,131, forward strand.
GCGGGCATCCACCGTGGGGGCGTCCTCGTCATCCACGGGGAGGACCGGCGCCCCCACGTCGAAGCGGCCCGTGCCGCCGAAAGGCCGCGGAGCGCCGCGAGGCTCCGTCGGCGCGGCAGCAGCGGCCCCGCCCAGCTTCACGTCCGTCCGGGTCACCGACGAGGGTGCACGCGCATCCACCGTGGGCGCGTCCTCCTCCACGCGCGGAGGCGGCGGCAGCGGAGACGCCACGTTCATGCCAGAGCGCGAGGGTCGCTCGGGCTCCACCGCCCGGCGCTGTCCCGTCAGCCGCGGCGCGGGCTTCTCCGGCTCCAGTTCGAAGCGGCCCGTGCGAGACGTCGGTCGCGGACGCAGCGCCGCCGTCGCGTCGTCCTCCGGAGACATCGGCGGCGGACGCGGCGGCAACGCGGGCCGCAGGCCCGTGCGGCGCGGCGGAGCCTCCTGCCTCGACGCCCCCGAATCCGAGTCCTCGCCCAGCACGTCGCCCGCCCGGGCCTCCTCGGCCAGCCGCTCCGCGAAGACCTCCTTCATGAAGGCGGACAGGTGCGCGGACGAGGCGGGCGCCTGGTGCACACGCAGCCACTCCTCCAGCGCGTGCTGGAGGTGCGCCGCTTCCTGGTACCGGTCCGGCAGCTCCTTCGCGAGCGCCTTGAGGACGATGGCGTCCAAATCCGCCGGCACGCGCGACGTCACGTGCGAGGGCGGCAACACCCGGCACTCCGACACCGCCGTCAGCGTCTGGATGTCGTTGGGGCGCTTGAACAGACGCGTGCTGGTGAGCAGTTCGTACAGGACGATGCCCAGCGCGAAGATGTCCGCGCGGCAGTCCACCCGCATGCCCGCCGCCTGCTCCGGGGACATGTACGAATACTTCCCCTTCAGCACGCCGGAGCGGGTCACCGTGGCCTGGTCCGCCGCCTTGGCGATGCCGAAGTCCACCACCTTCACCCCGCCCTCGAACGTCACCAGGATATTCTGGGGGGACACGTCACGGTGGACGATGCCCAGCGGCCGGCCCGTCGTCGGGTCCGTGCGCTTGTGCGCGTAGTCCAGGCCGGCGCAGGCCTCGATGAGGATGCGGCACACCAGCGGCACCGGCAGCGGCTGGCCCATCAGCTCCGACTGCCTCCACAGCCGGCGCAGGTCGTCGCCGTGGATGTACTCCATGGCGATGAAGAAGGAGTCGTCCTGGGCGCCCAGGTCGAAAATCTGCACCACGTTGGGGTGGTTCAGCCGGGCGGCGATGCGCGCCTCGTCCAGGAACATCTTGACGAAGTCGTCGTTCTCCGCGAGGTGCGGAAGGATCCGCTTGACCACCACCCGCTTGTCAGGCTCCGCGCCCTGAGGCCGCGCAAGATAGATCTGCGCCATCCCGCCCGTGGCGAGACGACTCAGGAGCTGATACCTGCCATAGGTTTCGATGGACACGGCGACCTGACCGGCCCCTGGACAACCACCCCTTTGAGTGGCCCCGAGTTCCGGGCGCGGGATGGACCCGAGCGTAAGCGCACCGGGAAGGAGGGTCAAACCCCCAACTGCTCCGGAAACGGCCTTTGTGGCTACCTCCGGGCGGCCCGCACCTCGCGAGTCTCTCGCATCAGGGCCTCCAGCTCGTCCAGGTGCCGCTTCAGCACCGGCATCAGCACCGGCGCCACGTCCACCCGGTCGAACAGGTCCAGGACCCGGTCCACCTTCCGCTCAATCTCCCCCGCCCGCGCCGGGCTGATTCGCCGCAGCAGCAGGTCCGCCCCGGCCTCCATCAGCACCCGGGCCACGGCGTCCCGGGAAGCAAGCGGCTCCTCCCTCCGCCGCCCTTCTCCCTTGATGACGCGCAGTCCTGGAGCCCGTCCAGAGGGGCGGGCCGCGCTCGTCATCGTTCCTTCAAAGTCCTGGGAGTTCACCGGGTGCCTCCTCGGCAGCTGCAGGTACGACCTCAGGGTACACACCGCGAGGTGACCTCCAATTTTCTGGTCATCCGCACAGGCGGAAGCAGACCTGTAGCACCGGGGACTGACACCACTGTGGAGGGCCGGATGTCCGGCCCTCCGGGTGCGTTACATCGCGTCGCACGAACGGCGGTAGTTGATGGAGATGCGGGTGCCCGCCGGTGGCACGACGTCGAACACCACGCTGTTGGTGGCCGCGTCGTAGGTCCAGCCGGACGTGGACGGCGTGCCATTCACCGTCACCGTCACGGTGCCGGGCTCCGGCAGGTCGCTCAGCGGGAAGCGCTCCTGCGCGGAGAAGGCCTTGTCACCCACCGCCTGCAGCAGCGGCCGGTAGTCTTCCGCGCAGACGCTCACCACCTCGCCTCCTGTGCGGGAGGTGGCCTGCGCGTAGCGGGTACCGGCGCCGCCCGCCGTCGCGCAGCCTTCAGCCGGCGGAGCGATGGCGTAGAAGGTCGCGCGCTGCGGCTGGTTCTGCCCCTTGAGCAGCTGGGCCCAGTCCACGTAGGTGTCCACCGCGTCGGGCGAGTGGTCGTCCTCGTCGCTGACGAACAGCACCACCAGCGCGGCCTCCTCGCGCAGGAAGCCCACGTTGCCGTCGTTGGGCAGCGGCGTACGCGGGTCATCCGCGCTGTTCACCAGCGGCCGGGACAACGCGCGGCGCATCGCCTCGAAGCCCTGCTCCACCTCCGCGCACCGGCCCACCTGCACGTTCTGCTGGAGCTGCTGGGCCAGGTTCGGCGTCGCGCTCGTGAGGATGCGCGGCAGCGAGTTGTCCACCGGGAAGAAGCGGCCCGCCTCGCCCCCCTCCGCGCCGCCCGGGCACGCGTTGGCCGGGTCCGTCGGCGTCACCGGATGGATGCCCGTCGTCGTCACCGCCACGTTGACGCTCACGCCCCGGTCCAGCGCGGTCTGCACGAAGGTCGGAATGGCCTCCACCAGTCGTGGATGCTCCACCGCCATGGAGGCGGTGTTGTCCACCACCAGCAGCACGTCCACCTTGCTGACATCCTGCTGGATGAAGTTGTCCGTCTTCTCCACGCGCATCGACGACTCGCCCACCAGCGGAACCATCAGCGGCGCCGGCAAGTCGCTGGAGCCCACGTACAGCGGCGACAGGTTCATGCCCGACACCAGGCCGAAGTACTCCACGCCCACCGTGAAGGCCTCGTTGGGCGGCAGCACGAAGGGAATGGAGGCCGGCACCGCCGAAAACCCGAACTCCGAATCCGTGGTTCCCGGCCCAATCCACACGTCGTTCACCGTCACCGGCGCGGCGCAGGCATTGAGGAAGTTCACCTCCATGGGCTCGGCGGGGCAGTCCGGCCGGGCGACGCCCCAATCCATGTAGCGGCGCGAGGCCACCAGGCACACCGCCTGCGTGTTGGCCACCAGCGGCACCAGCAGCACCGGGTTGGCCGGCTGCATCTGTTCAATCTGCACGGTGCCGGTGAAGTGGCCGCCCGCCACAGGCGCCCTGAAGGCCACCTGGAAGCTGAACCAGTCGCCGGGGTACATGATGACGCCGTGGAGGCCGCCGCCCGGCAGCGTGAAGACACCGCCGCCGTCATCTCGCAGGCGGAGGTTCTTCACCGGGCACAAGTCGGTGCCGCGGTTCTCCAGCTTGAGTCCCAGCACCGCGCCCTGGCCGGGCGGAATGGTGCCGAAGTCCAGGGCCTGCGGCGTGAGCGTGAGCTCGCAGGGCGCGTGCGCCTCCGGCGTGCCGCGGAAGTCCATCTGTACCATGGTCGCGGAGAAGGCGTTGGTCGTCATCACCAGCGAGCCCTCCGCTGTGCGCAACTCGGTGGGCTCGTAGAAGACCTCCAGGTTCACCTCGCCGCCGGGCGGCAGCGTCACCGGCAGCGCCAGCGGCGTGTGGTTGAACTGAGGCGCCCCACCCTGCTGCGGCAGCCAGTCCAGCGTGTTGATGGTGAGCCCGCCCTCATTGGACGCGCCGCAGTTCTTCACGTTGACGATGACGCGCACCTTCGCGCCGAGCGGCTGCGTGCCGAAGTCGTAGAACGACGGGGACACACACAGCTCCGGCGCGCCGCCGTAGCCGCGCAGTTGCACGGGCGTCGTCGGATGGCGGCGGCTCTCCACGTGATACAGCGCGGTGTCCTGCGCCGCGCCCTGGTGGTCCGGGCTGTAGCGGAACGTGAAGGTCCGCACCTCGCCCGGCTGGAGCACGAAGGGGAAGCCCGCGTTGTTCTGGGTGAAGGACGCGTCACGGCCCTCCAGCGTCAGCTGCGTCACCGTCACCGGCTCGGTGCTGATGTTGCGGATGCTCGACTCGCGCACCGCGTCCCGGTCCACGGGCACCGCGCCGAAGTCCAGGACCTCCGGTTCGGCCACCACTGCGCGCTCCAGCGCCTCGGCCGCCACCTGCACCGTCACGTCCGCGCAGCCGCGGCAGGGCGACACCGCCAGCGCCACCTGCTTGCGGCCCACCCGCACCGGGTGAAACGTCACCATGAGCTCGCGAATCTCACCGGGCGCCAGCGTCACCGGCGCCACGCTGAACTCGTCGCGGTCCGCGCCCACCAGCCGCGGCGTCACATCCACGGGTAACTCCGTGGGGTTCTCCAGCCGCAGCGGCAGCGTCTTCGTGGCGTCCGCTTCGATGCGGCCGAAGTCCAGCCGACGCGGCGACACGCGGGCCGAGGCGTCCACGCCGGTGCCCGTCAGGGGGATGCGGAGCAGGGGCTCGATGCGCGTATCCGAGCGCACCACCAACACCGCTGGCTGCGAACCTTCGGCGGGCGGCGCGAAACGCACGCGCAGCGAGCACGCGCTCCCGGGTTGCAAGCGGTGCGGCCCCTCATGGGTGAACTCGGCGCGGTAGGCCCCCTCGGGGCCCTCCACCCAGACCTCGTTCACGTCGACAGGTGCGCGGCCCACGTTGCGCAGCGAAATCTCCGCTTCGCGCGCATCGAAGATGGCCACCCGCTCAAAGTCGACGCCACCCGGCGTCGCCGTCAGCCGCCCGTCCGCCAGCGCCGAGCGCTCGCGATCCGCACAACCGACCAGCAACCCCACCACCGCGAGGGCGACCCAGCCCAAGCGCCCAGTCATGGACCACCCCTTCCCCACTACCGTCAACCTTGGCCGCCGCGCGCCCCACATGGAGGACGGCGGAAGGAACGGTGGCGAAGCTAGGCACCCACTTCAGGGTGAGCAACCGGCCATGCGTGGGGAACCCCGTGCCCAGGGGTGGGTGGGTGTCCGCTATCAAATCTTCGGAATGCGCAATGTCTTGCTGATCATCGCACTTCCGCTGGCCACATACATCAGCGCCAACGGGTGAAGGACCAACGGTCCCAGGCGCCACTCACCACCCCACAGGTCCGGACCGATGCGCCCCGCCCACGTCGCCGCGGCCATCACCATCACCAGCGCCAGGCTGGTGGGAATGGGGGTGCCCTCGAAGTACTTCACCTTCCCTGTCTCGTCCGACAGGTCCGCCGACGTGACGTTGAAGCGCGCCAGCCGGCTGATGCCGCACGCCACGAAGTAGAGGAGCGCCGCCACGTCCAGGGAGCCGCGCATCCCCACCGCGAAGGCCAGCGCCGCCGGCGCCATGCCGAAGGAGATGACGTCCGCCAGTGAGTCCAGGTCCGCGCCCAGCGGCGACTTCTTGAAGCGCCAGCGCGCGATGCGCCCGTCCATGACGTCCATCACCAACGCCACCGGCATCAGGCCGAAGGCCACCCACAGCCAGCCCACGTCCCCGGAAGCCAGGTACTGCATGGCGGAGAGGATGGCGCCCGCGCCCGCGAAGCCGTTGCCCAGCGTCACGAAGTCAGCGAGCACGAACGTGCGAATCATCGAAAAGTGACGGCGCGGGCGGCGGGCACGGGACGGCTCGGTCGGCATATGCGCGATTTCCTACCACACCCCTCCCGCTCGGCCGGAAGCTCGTTCTTGCCACACTGCGTTGTGCCCGGCGGTGTGAGAAATCATTCCAGTTTCAGAAACATTTTGACGGTGTGATCAGCCACTCCCTACGCTCGACGACTGTCATGCACCCCAAACTTCCCTCGCCCCTCCGGCGCGGTGTGCTCCGGCGTACGCGGAGCACCCGCTGGCAGTTCTCCCTTCTCGCAGGCACGAGCCTTCTGTTCAGCTCCGCCTGTGGTGACGACGACGAAGGCACGCCTCCGGCTCCGACGCCCACCTACGAAGCCACCATCCGCCGCACCGCCCACGGCGTTCCCCACATCACCGGAAAGGACATGGGCAGCGTGGCGTACGGCAATGGCTATGCCTTCGCCCAGGACCACGTCTGTATCCTCGCGGATCAGATCCTCAAGGTGCGCGGTGAGCGCGCCCGCTTCCTGGGCATGGGCCCCGGCAGCACCTACGCGGGCAGCGACTTCGCCTACCGCTCGCTGGGCCTCCATGCGCGCGCCACGGAGCGCATCAGCACGCAGCCCGCCACCCTCCAGGCCATGCTCAAGGGCTACGCGGCCGGCTTCAACCGCTACATCGAGGAGACGCCCAAGGAGCAACTCCCCGCGCCCTGCACCGGCGCCAGGTGGGTGCGGCCCATCTCCGATGTGGACCTGCTGGCCTACGCCTACAGCGTGGCGCTGACGGGCAGCAGCTACCAGGTCGCCCTCGCCCTCGCCGCGGCCACGCCGCCCGACGTGACGGCGACCACCCTGGGCACGCCGGACCGCGACCACGTCAAGGTCCAGCGGCCCGAACTGCACCAGGTGGGCAGCAACGGCTGGGCCATTGGCCGCGACCGCTCCGCCACCGGCCACGGCATGGTGGTGGCCAACCCGCACTTCCCCTGGGAAGGCGAGCTCAAGCTGTGGGAGAGCCACCTCACCGTCCCCGGTGAGCTGGACATCTACGGCGTGGGCCTGCTGGGCGTGCCCGCGATCCTCATCGGCTTCAACAACGACGTGGCCTGGACGCACACCTTCTCCTCCGGCCAGCGCATGACGCTGTACGGGCTGCGGCTGGTGCCGGGCAAGCCGACCTCGTACTACTACGACAACGAAGAGCGGGAGATGACCTGGAAGGACGTCACCATCCTGGTCCTGCTCGACAACGGCACGCTCGTCAACGTCACCCGCCGCATGTACAGCAGCCACTACGGCCCCATCATCTCCATCCCCGACACCGCGGAGTGGACCGAGCAGTCCGTGCTCACCTACCGTGACGCCAACCTGGAGAACGACACCCTGCTGGCGCAGTTCCTGGGCATGAACCAGGCCCGCAGCCTGGATGATTTCAAGGCCGTCTACGCGCGCGAGCAGGGCATCCCCTGGGTCAACACCATGGCGGCCGACCGCGCGGGCAACACCTGGTACACGGATGCCACGCCCACGCCGAACCTGTCCCAAGCGGCCCTGACCACCTGGAACATCGCCCGCCAGGGCGCGGACCTGGCCACCACCGCCATCTGGCAGCAGATGGGCCTGGTGCTGCTCGACGGCAGCAACAGCCAGAACGAGTGGCAGGACGAGCCCGGCGCCCGCAGCCCGGGCCTGGTCCCCTTCAGCAAGGTGCCCAAGCTGGACCGCACCGACTTCGTCTTCAACGCCAATGACAGCTACTGGCTGACCAACCCCGCCGCGCCGCTCAAGGGCTTCTCGCCCCTGCACGGTCTGGAGGACGTGCCCCAGACGCCGCGCACGCGCCTCAACGCCGTCATGCTCACCGAGCAGGGCGAAGGTGGCGCGTCCGGCGCGGACGGCCTCTTCACCCGCACCGAGCTGCAGGACGCCATCCTCAGCAACCGCGGCATGATCGCCGAGCTGCTCATCGACGACGTGGTGGCCCGCTGCACCGGCCACACGACGGTGCCCTACGGCACGGACACCGTGGACATCAGCCAGGCGTGCTCGCTGATTGCCCAGTGGGACCGTCGTTATGACGTGGACAGCGTGGGCGCCATCGTGTGGCGCGAGTTCGCGGGCACGTTCACCATGGGTGAGCTTCAGGCGAGCCCGGCGCTGTACGCCACGCCCTTCGACGCGGCCGACCCCATCGCCACGCCCCACACGCTGGCGCCGGCGCCCGCCCAGGGCACCGACCCCGTCCTGACGAAGCTGGCTCAGGCCGTGACCGCGCTGACGCGCGCGGGCCTGGCGCTGGACCTCCCGCTGGGCGAGGCGCAGTTCACCCCCCGCGTGAGCGGCGAGCGCATCCCCATCCACGGCGGCGGCAACTACGATGGCGCGGCGAACATCGTCGGCTTCGGCACGCTGAAGTCCACCACGCCCAACGCCGAGGTGGGCAGCGCCACGCGGACCGTCGTCAACGGACGCACGGCCCTGGCCAACGGCGGCTACGTCATCAACAACGGCAGCAGCTTCATCATGGCCATGGAGTTCACGCCCACCGGCGTGCAGGCCAGCGCCCTGCTGACCTACAGCGAGTCCAGCAACCCGGCCTCGCCGTACTACGCGGACCAGACGCGGCTGTTCTCCCAGAAGCAGTGGCGGCCCATCCTCTTCACCTCCGAGGAAATCGCCGCCGCGCCGGCTGAGCAGATCACCCTCACCGGCGACTGACGTCCCCGCCGGCCCCCGATTCGTCGGGGGCCGGACACCTCGCGGCCCGGCAGGGCAACGTCGGGCCGCGGATGTCCGCCCTCCAGTCTGATTCCGTCTGCTCCAGGGACGCGCGCCAATGGGTGCGCAGACCGTCAGGCGCCGCCGTTCGTTCCTGGCGAAGGGGCACCGGGATTTCCCGGAGGAATCACCGAGGAAGCAGCAGGGGGACATCATGGCCACATCCGTCTACAAGACCGCCATCATCGGCAGAGTGTTCTTCCTCCGCTGGGAGGCACCACCCAGTCAGGAAGAAATCCACACCGTCTTCCAGCAGATGAAGGGCGCGCACGAGCAGCTTCAGCACCCGCTCGTCCTCGTCGCCAGCCTTTCACCGAAGTCCTCCGTGCCCAATTCGGAGCAGCGGCGCAACCTGTCCACCTTCCATTCGGACGCGCGCCCGCTCTTCACGGAGATTCACGCCATCGTCGAAGGCAATGACCTGCAATACAACCTGCAGCGGGTCATCATCTCCGGCATCAACCTGGTGACGCGCACCTTCGACGAGGCCTTTCACCGCGTGCACAAGCACGCTGACCTCGTCGCTCCCTACCTGGGCAAGAGCCTGGGCGTGGACGGCGTGAAGGTCATCGAGGAGGCCCGGGCGCGCGGCGTGGTGTGAGCGCGGCCCGTCTTCCGAACAGCGACGTCAGCTCGCGGCCGGGGCACCTCCGGCCCGCGACGCCGGGTCCACCCGCCGCGCCAGGGCCGACGCGGCGGTGCCCCGGACGAAGCTGTGGTCGAAGAAGTCCACATAGAGGTACTCCGGCCACGACACCATGGACCGGGGGCCCCGCATCACCGCGCGCGTCAACTCCGTCACCATCATCCCCGCCGCGCTCGTCGCGCCCACCACGCAGGTGGGTGCGTGGCCCCGGCCCTGGAAGCACGCGTCCATGTACTCGCGGAGCATGTAGCTTCCCAGGTGGGGGATGATGGCCGGCAGGTCGATGCGTCCATCCGGCAGGATGTAGAGCGCTTCGTACAGCGGCGCATCCGGCTGGAAGACGTGCAGCGCCGCGCCGAATCCCAACATCAGCCCCGTCATCACCGGCACGCCACGCTGGCGGCAGGCGCGGTGGAGCACCTGCTTCTCATGCGCCCCCGCGATGTCGATGACCTCCACCACGTAATCCACCGGGCCCTGCACGCCGCCCCCGCCAAGCACGTCCTCCACGTTGGCCTCGGTGATGCCCTCCGGCACTTCCCGCAGCCGCAGCGCCGGGTGGATGTCCCGACACATCCGCCCCACCACCTCCACCTTGGAGCGGCCCAACGTGCTTTCGAAGCAGCCCACCTGCCGGTTCATGTTGTGGCGCTCGTAGACGTCGAAGTCCGCCAGCGTCACGCCGCCGACCCCCAACCGCGCCAGGTCCACCGCGCACTGGCCACCCGCGCCGCCCACGCCCGCAACCAACACATGCGTGCGTGACAGTTTGTCCAGCGTCTCCGCATCCACCACGCCCAGATTGCGCTGGAACCGCTGCTCGAACATGGGCCGCCTCACGTTGAAGTCTGGCTTCCATGTGCCCCCCACCCAGGAGGGTGGCGAGAGCCCCACGGGCGCGTGTGTTCAGCACCCCTCCCACGTCACCTGGTGCCGTTCGGACCCCGTCAGTCCACCCGTACTGGAGAGCTAATCGGTTCTTGCCCGTTCTGGTCGCCTGTGGTCATTTGCGCGCGCTCGTCACCCACGCCTCGCAATCCCTGCTGGGTTCCTCGTGACGCCCCGGAAGCCGCACCGGTGATGCGCGGGCTTCAGCGATGAAGCACGCGCCGAAGTACCCCACCTGGCAGGGGATGTCAGAGGTTCGATCCACAGTGGCATTCACCCATGAAGTCCCTGTCTGGATAACACTCCAGGAGTTACAGGGGTTTGGTGATTGGCGTGAATTCTGCTCGGGGGGGCGACACGTCAGGGGCGTCATGGGCCGGCGTAACTCGACTCCCCCGAACCTCTTCAGCCGATCCGAGGTCTGTATGCGTTCCGTGTTCTTCCTCTGCGTCTCGTTGGCATGTCTGTCGTTGGCTCGAACCGCCGAAGGGGCTCCTTCTGATGACATGCGACACGCTGTCTCACGGGCCGCGGCGCTCCAGGGCGTGGCGCTGGCGGAGGGCGCGCCGGTCAGCGCCGCGCTCCTTGGTTCCAGCAATCTGGGAGGCAGTGAGCGGGTAGCGCTGTTCGGCGACGTGGCCCACTACCGCTACCGCCTGCAGGTGGGGCCGTCGCAGCAGGACGTCGTCACCCTGCACCGGGTGGTGCGGGAGGACTGGGCGTGGCGGCCGGCGCGTGCGACGCGCGCGGTGTTCATGGTGCACGGCGACGGGTGGGGTTTCGAGGCCGCGTTCCTCTCCAGCATCGGCTCCGCGTTCGTGCCACCGGAGCAGTCCATCGCCGCGTACCTGGCGAAGGAGGGCGTGGACGTGTGGGGCATCGACCTGCGGTGGGCGGGCGTGCCGCAGAACACGCAGGATTTTCGCTTCATGAAGAGCTGGACGCTGGAGACGCACGCGGCCGACGTGGGCGTGGCGCTGGGCGTGGCGAAACTGCTGCGGCTGGCGGGCGGCAACTTCATGGGCACCATGCACCTGCTGGGCTGGAGCCGGGGCGCGGTGGTGGGCTACGCGTACCTCAACCGCGAGGCCCGGCTGCCGCGCGCGCTGCGCCAGGTGGACGGCTTCATCCCCATGGACATGGCGGTGCGCTTCTCTCCGCAGGACGCGCAGCAGCAGGCGTGGGCGTGTGAGCGCTATGAGGCGCTGAGCAATGCCCGCCAGGAGGGCCAACTGGAGGGTGGCCTGCTCGGGCCGGCGCCGGGCATCATGTTGCAGGCCATTGGCCAGCTCGCCGCGGTGCAGCCGGCCGCGCCGTCGCCGCTGGTGCAGGACGACATCTTCGGGCCGGGCACGGGCCGGCCCTCGAACCGCAAGCTGGCCCTGGTCGCGGCGGGCGCGACGAGCGTGCTCTTCGCGCCGCTGCAGCCGGTTGTCCCGGCCTACCACCTGATGGGCAGCACGCCGGATACCATGGGCCTGCCGGAGCGGCTGTCCTTCACCCACGAGGGCTACCTCTTCGAGTTCGGCCAGCGCGCCGCGCCGTACCAGAGCATCAACGAGGTGGTGGAGACGGAGGCGTGGGCCTGCGGGAAGCACGTGCCCTACGGCGACCGCCTGCGTGACGTGAAGGTGCCGGTTCTGTACGTGGGCGCCGCGGGCGGCGTGGGCCGCTACGGCGAGCACAGCGTCACGCTGCTGGGCAGCCGGGACGTCACCCTGCTCAACGTCAGCACGCTGCCGGAAGCCGCGCGCGCCCTGGACTACGGGCACGCGGACCTGTTCCTGGCGGACGACGCGCGAATGCGCGTCTGGAAGCCCATGCTCCAGTGGATTCGCGCCCACTGAGGCGCAAGGCCTAGCTGTCTCCTTTCCACAAGCCGTGGCGCCGGACCCGCCGGCCCAGCGTCACCGGGTCCATCCCCAGCGCCACGGCCGCGCGCCGCAGCACCCCGCCGTGGCGCTCCAGGGCCTCGCGGATGAACTCCCGCTCCACCCGATCCAACCGCGCGCGCAGCGAGCCATCCCCACCCGGCTCGTTGCGCAGGGCCAGGGTGGAGCCCAGCACCGGCGGCAGCAGCCGCCGCGACACCACCTCGCCCGGGCGGGAGAGCAGCACCGAGCGCTCCATGACGTTGCGCAGCTCGCGCACGTTGCCCGGCCAGGCGTAGGCCCGCAACGCGTCCACCGCGTCCGGCGCGATGCCGCTGGCTGAGCGGCGCAAGGTGCGGTTGAACAACTCCAGGAAGTAGAGCGCCAGCTCCGGAACGTCCTCCGGCCTGTCCCGCAGCGGGGGGATGTCCACGGTGAAGCTGTTGAGCCGGTAGAAGAGGTCCGCGCGGAAGCGGCCGGCGCGCACTTCCTCGCCCATGTCCTTGTTGCTGGCGGCCACCACGCGCACGTCCACGTGGCGCACCTGGGTGCCGCCCACCGGACGCACGTCCCCCGTCTCCAGCACGCGGAGGAGCTTGGCCTGGAGGTTGGCGGTGGTGTTCTCGATTTCGTCCAGGAAGATGGTGCCGCCGTTGGCGAGCACGAAGAGCCCGGGGTGGTCCGCCACCGCGCCCGTGAAGGAGCCCTTCACGTGGCCGAAGAGCTCGCTCTCCAGCAGCGTCTCCGACAGCGCGCCGCAGTCCTGCACCACGAGCGGCACGTCCCCCCGGCCACTGAGCCGGTGGAGGATGCGCGCCAGCACCTCCTTGCCCGTGCCCGTCTCGCCTTGGAGCAGCACGGCCACGCGGTGGGGCGCCACCAGGCGCACCAGCTCCATCACCCGCTGCATGGCGGCGCTGCGGAAGCCCACCTCATCCCCGCCGCGCCCGCCGGGGGCCGGCGGCAGCTTCTGCGACAGGGCGCGCTCGCGCAGCAAGCTGCGCTCCAGTTCCAGCGCCATGCGCCACTGTTCGGTGCGCACGCCGTGCTCACGCCCCGCTTGAAGCACCGCCTGGTGCAGGGCCTCCCGCGTGGGTGAAGGCCCGAGCGCGCGGAAGATGCGCCCGTCGTTGAAGAGGGCCACCAGCCGCTCCGGCGCGGCCGGCGCGCAGTAGACGATTCGCGATGCCAGGTCACTGGGTGGCCCCGCGCCGGAAGGGTCCGCATCGGCGCGGCGGGCGGCCAGGGACTCCACCAGGGCCAGGGCCTGCTCCTCGTCCTGACCGCACACCACCAGGCACGCCGCGTCCCCGCGCGTCACCAGCGCGTGGGCATCCGACGGGCTGGCGGCGAAGTGGAGCTGGGCCACCCCTTCCAGCGCGGCCGTCACCGCGCGCGACTCCTGCTCGGTGGCGAAGGCCACCACCACCTGGAGGTGCGACGAGGCGAGGTAGCGCGCCAGCTTCACGCCGTCCGCTTCCTCGAAGGCGCGGAAGCTCACGCCCATGGCCGCCACCGCGCCGGACGCGTCGTGACGCCAGCGCACCACGCCGCGCACGCGGATGTGCTCACCAGAGTCCGGAAGGGAGAACGACAGCTCCACGTCCTCGCCCTCACGCGGCCCTTCGGACGGCGTGTGCGGCGTGGCGATGAGCCCGATGCCCGTCTCACTGATGTTGACGGCCCAGCACCCATGGAGCGCGGGCTGCGTCACCACCTTCACGTACAACGGCTTGCGTTCGCTTCGAGGGGCGTAGGCGGACACAGGCCGCGTCATGACCACCACAGTCTACTTGAGGGATGAAGCGACGTTGACAATTTGCGACGTTAGAAGATTCGCCAGCCATCACTCGACCTGGATGTAGGTACAGGTCATGAACGACCGGGCGGCGGAAGGTATCAACAAGCAAACGAGCCCGTCTCGCGGCATGAGACACGTCCTCGTGCTCCCCCTGCGCCGCCGCTGCTGGCATGCTGGAGCCGTCTTCATGGCCATCGCCGCAGGCACCCCCAGCTCCGGCCCGACGCTCCGGATTGCCCAGCGAGTCCCCCGCACGGAAGCGGAGGGCCCCGGTGTGCGCTACGCCCTCTGGGTCCAGGGCTGCCCCCTGCGCTGCCCGGGGTGCTGCAACCCGGAGATGTTCGCGACCGAACGCGGCACCGTGGAGACGGTGGAGGCACTGGCCCAGGCAATCCTGGCCACGCCCGGTATCGAGGGACTCACCCTGCTGGGCGGCGAGCCCTTCTCCCAGCCCGGTCCCGCCGCGGCGCTGTGCGAGCGCGTCCGCGCCGCCGGGCTGAGCATCATGGTCTTCACCGGCCACACGCTCGCGGAGCTGCGGGCCCAGGCGCGGGACGACGTGGACCGGCTCCTCGCGACGGTGGACCTGCTGGTGGACGGCCGATTCGAAAAGGACCAGCCGGAGACGGCGCGGCGGTGGATTGGCTCGCGCAACCAGGTGATGCACTTCCTCACCGGCCGCTACGCTCAGGACGACGCGTGCTTCACCGCCCCGAACACGGCGGAGGTGCACTTCGTCGGCGGCAAGCTCGTCATCAACGGCTGGCCCGCGCTCGCCGACCGGCTCCGTCCATGATTCGCGTCGCTCCGTCCGAGCTCGAGCTGCTCACGCTCGCCCGCGCCATCGTCGGCCTGGGGCAGTACGCCCCCGTGGAGGACCTGCTCCGCAACCGGCACGCCGTCCCAGCGAAGTTCAGTCCCGGCGCGATGCAGGTCCTGCGGGACACGCTCGCCAAGGGCAGCGTGATGGCGCTCGCCCGATGCGGCGGCTGGCGCCAGCAGCTCACGGTGCGCGACGGGCAGGCACGCACCGGCCGGCTCTGGGAGCGGCATGCTCCGCCCCTCCTGCGCTTCTCCCCCCTCACCTTCCACGTCCTGAAGTGGCTTCTGGAGCAGCCCCTGACGAAACACGGGGCCATGCCGCTGGAGGTGGACGGAACCCCCACGCTCGCCGACGAACTCATCCTCTTTCTCTGCTGCCGCCTGGTGGCGGGCACCCCCTGCGCGCCGACCCTGGGCGCACAGCACCTCTTCCGCCGCTCCGCCCTCTGCTGGCTGGGCTTCCCGGAGCAGTTCGGAACGCACCGTCCGGAGTTCGATGCCACGGCCTTCGCGCCACTGCTGGCGGACGGCGCGTGGCTGCTGGAGGCGCTGCGGCTGGAGCTCGTGCTGCGTTGGCGTGGGTTGGAGGAGTCCAAGCGTCACATCGCGTCTCCCGAGGACGCGCTGGCCCTGGGCACCGCGCAGGAGGCCGTGCTCGCCGCGTTCCTCGACGCGGTGGATGGCGCGGGCCGAAGGGACCTCGCGGGCTTCCTCCTCGAAGCGGCGCGCCCGTTGCTGGAGCAGCCCGCCACGCGCTGGGTGGAGGGCCTGTCTTCCTCGGCGACGTTGTCCTCCCGGGCCACGGCGGCTCGTGCCGCCGCCGCCTTCCTGCGCGCGCTGGGACGGCTGTCGCGTTGGGACGCGGAGCACCGCGCCGTGCGCTTCTTCGACGACGACTACGACGCCGCCCAGCACCTGCTGTCCGAATGGAACGCCTTCGGTGAAGCAGGCTTCCGCCGCGCCGAGGACCACGCCCGGCAGCTGGCCACCGCCCTCACCAGCGCCAGCGGCGCCTCCGCCACACCTCCACCTTCCTCCGCCGGGAGCGCTTCATGAGCCGCGCCTACCGAGTCTCCGTCTCCGAGTCCCTCAACCGCGTGGTCCAGGCCGAGGACGGCCTCTGCTCCAAGCTGGAGCTGCTCCCGCTCCTTTCGCGCGAGGAGCTGGCCGGGCTGCTCGCGGCCGAGCTGGCGAACCGGGGCTTCACGCAAGAGGGCGACGTGGCGCTGCGCACCGAGGCGGATGGTGTCCGCATCGCCATCGACGTCACCACCGGTGACGTCAGCGTCACCCTCAGCGGCGAGCAGGAGGTGGAGCTGAAGGCGCGCGGCGAGCTGGCCGTGGAGAGCCCTCACGAGGTGGAGCAGGCGAAGCTGCGGGCCCAGGACCTGGCGCGCGCGCGGCTGGAGGACGCGGCGGACGTCGCCACGGACAAGCTGCGACAGCAGGTCACCCAGAAGCTCGAAGGCCGGCTGAAAGACCTCAAGTCGGAGCTGGACTCCATCTCCAACAAGGTGACGGCGGAGGCGCTCAAGGTGCGCGCCGGGCAGCTCGGCACCATCGAGGAGGTCCACGAGGACGCGGCGACGGGCTCACTCACCATCAAGGTGCGCGTATGAGTCAGCGCATCCCCGAGGAGTCACTGCCCACGGAGCTGTCGCCCTTCGCCGCCGTCGAGGCCGCCTACCCCGCCGAGCTGAACCGCGTCTGCGAGGCGCTGCTGCGCGGGCTGCCCGTCATGGTGGAGGCGGACAAGGAGCTGACGCCCTACTTCTACAAGTGCCTGCGAGACAGGCTGAAGAAGGACGGCAAGCAGTTCCTCTACCTGGACGGCCGCACCGCGCAGGAGCCTCCACCGGGCATGCCCGCGCCCAGCATGATGGCCACGCTCATCGCGCAGCTCCGGGACGCGGTGCGTGGCGCGGTGCGCGAGCGCATCGTCGTGCTGCCCCACCTGGACCTGCTCACCACCAGCAGCGGCGGGCTTACCAGCGAGGCGCGCGAGGTCATCCCCCTGTTGTACGAAAACCCGGAGATGGTCTGGGTCGGGTTCAAGGACCCGTCCTTCGCCGTGCCGCGCGTCATCGAGAACCTCTTCCCTCACAAGGAGAGCATCCTCGGCGTGGGGCGCGACCGGCTGCGCTACCTCATCACCCAGCGCGAGTGCCGCAAGTTCGGAAGGGGCCTGCAGCCCTACGCCCTCTACAAGCACGTCTCCGGCATCAACGCCGTGCGGCTGCGTCGCCTGCTGGGCGCCATCACCGGCGAGGACTACCCCGCCAACCCGAAGCCCGCGTATGCGCAGTTGCGCTCGGCCACGCTCACCGGTTCGCTCAGCGTGCCGGAGCTGGAGCTGCACGCGGACATCGGCGGCTACGCCAAGGTGAAGCAGCGGCTCCAGCAGGAGATTCTGGACGTCCTGGCGCACAAGGACACGCTGAGCGACCCGGAGGCGGTGAAGCGCGTGGAGGCGCTGTTGCCGCGCGGGATGATTTTCTGGGGCCCTCCCGGCACTGGCAAGACGCTGTTCGCCAAGGCCATGGCCTCGTCGCTGGGCGCGGCCGTCCAGGTGGTGAGTGGGCCCGAGCTCAAGAGCCGCTGGGTAGGCGAGAGCGAGGAGAACCTCCGGCAGATCTTCGTCCGCGCGCGGCAGGCGGCGCCCAGCATCATCGTCTTCGACGAATTGGACTCCTTCGCGTCGGCGCGTGGCACGTACACGGGCTCGGGCGTGGAGCACTCCATGGTGAACCAGCTCCTCACGGAGATGGACGGCTTCCGCAAGGAGGAGCTGGTCTTCGTGGTGGGCACCACCAACTTCGTGGAGTCCCTGGACCCCGCGCTGCTGCGCCCGGGCCGCTTCGAGTTCCAGCTCTGCATCCCCTACCCCAACAGCGCGGACCGGCGCGCCATCCTGTCCATCTACAACCAGAAGCTGGGCCTGGAGATGACGGAGCGCGCGCTGGACTACGCGGTGAAGCGCACGGGTGACCGCGTGGAAGGCACTGGCACGCGCTTCTCTGGCGACCACATCCAGGCCCTGTGCCGGGCACTCGCACGTCGGCGGTTGCGCGAAGGCGCCCAGGGCCCCACCGAGGCGGTGGACGTGGAGCGCGCCCT
Source organism: Myxococcus sp. CA005 (assembly GCF_006518205.1). Lineage (NCBI taxonomy): Bacteria > Pseudomonadati > Myxococcota > Myxococcia > Myxococcales > Myxococcaceae > Myxococcus > Myxococcus sp. CA005. The sequence goes on from NZ_SRLV01000057.1 coordinate 32,812, forward strand.
CACGGAGTTCCTGGACCGGCCGGAGCTCACGCCCATGGAGGAGCGCGTCGTGGCCACACACGAGGCGGGGCACGCGGTATGCGCGCTCTTCTGTGAGCACGCGCCCGCCATCGACCGCATCAGCATCCGGGGTGACCTGGCGGGCTCGCTGGGGCACGTGCAGTACGCGGACCCGGCGCACCGGTACGTCGTCACGCGAGGCCAGTTGCTGGACAGCATCTGCATGCTCTTCGGCGGCCGGGAGGCGGAGGCGCTGCTCCTGGATGACCTCTCCCTGGGCAGCGCACATGACCTGGAGCGCGCCACGGAGATTGCGCGCGAGTTGGTGGAGGACCTGGGCATGGGCGGAGACGGCGTGCCCGTGCGGCGCTTTGATGCACCGGGACGGCAGGCGGACCGGCATGCCCTGTCCGACGCGACGCGAAGCACGCTGGAGGCCGCGATTCAGGAAGTCCTGGCCGTCCAACGGGCCCGGGCCCGCGATATCCTCCAGCGCGAGAAGGAGCGGGTCGTGGCCCTGAGAGATTTGCTCATCGAACGCAAGGTGTTGGACCGCGAGGCCTTCACCCATCTGGTGCCCGCGCCCGTGGCGCCGAAGAAGGAGCCCGCGCTTGGCTAGCCTCATCCTCCGCCTCCAGGTGGACCCGGCGACGGGCCGCAAGGACGTCATCATCCAGTACGAGAGCGACGCGGACGCGCTGCCCATGGAGCACGAGGACGAGCACCGGCGGCTCGTGGACTCGCTCATCCAGGGCGGCACGCTGAAAGCCTCCGAACTGGGCCGCGTCATCGTCCAGCGCGACACGCCGTCGGGCAAGGCGGCCGAGCCCACCTCCACCGCCGAGGACGCCTCCGAAAAGGTCAGCCAGAAGGCCTGATGTCCATGCTCGTCTTCACCAGTGAGGAGGCGCTCCACCTGGCGCTGACCTCCGGACTCGTCCCCGCCGAAGTCCAGGCCGCACCCGCCCGCTATCATCGGACGCCCGACGGAGCGCTTCACGTCCTGCCGGAGGTGATGCCCGCGAAGGATGTGCTCGCGCACCTCGCGTCCCTCGGCGTGCACGTGACGCGGAGCCGCGCGAAGGAGGCCACCCCAGTCCTCTGCTGGGCGGAGCTGGTGACGGCGCGGCGCGTGCCGCTGGAGAGCGCACCGACCGGCCCGGTGCTGTTCCTGCCCCCGAGCGCCGATGCACTCCTCCCCTTGGCGGGCGAGATGCTGCGCCTGGGGTGCGACCGGCAAGAGGTGTGCTTCGCCCAAGCCTCGGGGGGAAGCGGACAGCGCGCCTTGCTGCGCGCGATGGCACCGCCCTACTTCACCCTCACCAGCGCGCTGGACGCCTCGGGCCCGCTGCGTGCCTTCGTTCCCGCTGTCCCAGGGCAACACGCCGTCTGGGTCGAGGTGGGCTACACGCATCCACTCGCGCGCACGCTGCAAGCGCCCGCGGGGACGTTGCTGCTCGTCCGTGGCGAAGGCCCCTGGCTGACCGCGCCGGACGGCCCGTGGACGGACCTGTACCAACACACCGACCTGCGGCTCCCAGCCCCGGGCAAGGACTGGACGCCCGCGCCCACCCCGGGCCGGCTGACGGTGCCGCTGCGCCTCACGCGAGCCGCACGTACGGAACCCGCGAGCCTCTGGGTGCTGCTCGAGAATGCGCTCGCCCAGGTGGAGTCCCTGGTCCACACGGTGCCAGAGCCGCTGCTCGCGCAACTTCGCTTCGCCGTCACGGGGCCACCGGAGGCGCCGTGCATCGTGCTCCGTGCCCGAGCGGGCCGGGAGCGGCCCCCGGAGCTGGGCCTGTCGGGCATGGCGTACGCGCCGCTGCCTCAGCTCGCGGACCTCTTCCTGCCGTGTGACGGACTGCTGGAGCCCCCCGTGCGAAGGGACCGCCTGCGCGCGTTGCTCGTGCCGCAGGCCGATACCGTGACGTGGCTCCACCCCACCGGGGGTGGAGGCTTCCGCGCGGAGCGGCTGCCGGAATCCGCGTTCCAGCCGCTCGACACGTGGGTGGACTACGTCGTGGATGCCGACGCCGACGCACTCATGCCGTGGGTCCGGAGCGCCAGCTTCGACTTCGCCGCCTTCGAGGCCGCGGAGGGTGAGTGGCAGAGCGCCGCCCGCGCGATGCAATCGGACGAAGACGAGGACCGGAGCCCGCGAGGCACGCGCCGTAGCCGCCGTGAAGTGCCGGCGCCCCCCGTGACGCCTGCGAGCCCGCCCCCCATTGTCGCGGTCCGCGTCGCCCAACCCGTGCCCACCGGCGTCCGCCTGGCGCCGCTCACGCCCGCGCAATCCAGCGCGGTGGAAGAGGAGCTGGGTTCGCTGGAGAAATCGTTCCTGGCCCTGGAGGTGCCCGCCGATTCGCCGCAGCGGCAGGAGCTCTGGACGCGCATGGCGGAGCTGAACGGACGGCTGGGCCGCAAGCGCGACGCGAGCCTGTGCTGGACGCGCGCGCTGTGGTCCGCGTCCGACACCGAGGCCACCGAGCTTGCACTGCGCTGGTCCGATTCAGAAAACGAAGGAGGCGCCACCCCCGCCGAACGGATGGCGTCACCCGCGCCCACGGGCGATGACGTGCGCAGCGTCGCCAGCAGCCTGGTGCGCGCGGTGTGCGTCCCAGGTGCGCCCGCGCCTGTCGACGTGGCGGCACTGCAGCGGTGGCTGGACCGGCATGACGCGGAGCTCGACGTCCGGGCGCTCTGGCTCACGCGGACGGCGCTCGACACGCTGGCGGGTGGCGATGCACTCGGACTTGCGCGAGCGGGCGACCGGCTGCTGGAGATGCTTCAGCGAGGACTTTCCCTCGCGAGAGACGTGCCGCGCTTCCTGCGAGGTGGCACCGATTCGGCCCATGCGCCCCGGGTGCTGGCGCAGCTCGAGGCCCTGCTGGAGCGGTTCGAGCACACACCCCGTCGCCGCTCGTCCATCGAAGCGGCGCCCGCACTCACGCTGGCCTATGTCCGCTATGTCTTCGCCGTGGGACTCGCGCGGCTCGGGCAGGCGGACCGTGCCCGCACCCTGGCGTCCGCGGCGGCGGAGGCAGTCGATGCGAAGGAAGCCATCCACGGCTTCCTTTCCCGAGCGTACGGCGCGCGCGTGGCCCAGGCCCTGGAGGGCCAGCCGCCCGAGACACCGCTGCCCTCCGACATCGCCGCCGAACTGAATGCCCTGGGGACTTTCCAGCGGTACAAGGTGGATCGGCTGCGGCAGGCGTCGGCGCTGTTGGAGCCAAGCGAGCGACTCGACCCCGCGAGGGCCTTCGGGCGCGGCGCGAGGGACTTGCGCGGAGAGGAGTTCGCCGCCCTCCGCGACTTGAAGGACCCGGCGCACGTGGCGGCGCAGGTGGAAGCCCTCACGGGCCGGGCCACCGATGCGACGCTGCCCGCCGAGGAACGGCAACGGCTCATCGGAGGCCTGCTGGACACGCTGCCCCGCGTCGCGCCGGCGCGTGCGCTTCCACTCCTGAACCGGCTTGTCTCATCGATGGAGGCGCTTCCCGGTGAAGCCCAGGCCGTGATGCTGGGGGATGCCCTGACGCTGGCGGCCCTCTTCGGCCGCGCGGACCACGCGATGACGCTGGCGGCACGGCTGCGCAAGGTGCTCACTGCGCTGGCTCCCACGTCGCCCGCATGGGGCCAGGGCATCTTGGGTGTGAGCCTGCGCGGCCTGCGCCGGGTCGGCCTGTCTCGCGAAGCCGCCGAGATGGTGGACGCGGCGCAAGAACGCCTGACGGGACCCAAGACACCGCTGACGGCGCGGCTCGGCGTCGCGGCGGGCCTGTCCATGCAGGGGCGCACGGCCGAGGCCGTCGACGTGTTCGACGCCGCCTTCGAGTCACTGGGCGCGGCGAAGGGCGGACTCCCTGAGCGGCTGGCGCTGATGCGCAGCCTCGCGAGCGCACTGGCACATGCCCCCGTGGAGCTGGCGCTTCCGGGGCTGGCGCGCATCTCGGAAGGGCTGCCAATCATCACGGACAGCTACAACACCAACAGCCACTTCTGCCTCTCCGTGGTGGAGCTGGCGGACGCACTGGTGCAGGGCCACGTGGAGGTGGCGCAAGGCACCGGAGAGCGTGCACGAAGCTGGCTCGACGAAGACGAATTCCTGGTGCGACGGCGCATCCATCGGGAGCTGGAGGAGCGCACATGAGCAGTCTTCCCGCCATCTCCGAGCTGACGTTCGACGCGCTCTCGAGCGAGGCCCACGGCCTTCGCGAGCGCCTCAACCGCTTCCGCCTGGCGCTGGGCCGTCACTTCGTGGGCAAGCAGACGCTGGTGGACCTGATGACGGTGGCGGCGGTGGCGCAGGAGCCGCTGCTGCTCGTGGGCCCACCGGGCACGGCCAAGTCGGACCTGGTCCTCAAGTTCCGGGACGCGCTGCGCATCCCCAACGAGGATTACTTCGAGTACCTCCTGACGCGCTTCACCGAGCCGTCGGAGGTGCTGGGCCCCATCGACATCAACCTGCTGCGCCAGGGCCGCTACATCCGGCGCGAAGGCGGCAAGCTGCCCACGGCCCGGCTCGTCTTCCTCGACGAGGTCTTCAAGGCCAGCTCCGCCATCCTCAACGCGTTGCTCACCGTCATCAACGAGCGCAAATTCTACCAGGACGGCGCGCCGCAGCCGGTGAAGCTGAAGGTGCTCTTCGCCGCCACCAACGAGCTGCCCGAACACGCCGAGCTGGGCGCGCTCAAGGACCGCTTCTGCCTCAAGGCCGCGTGCCGTCCGGTGCAGGACCGCTACTTCCTGGAGCTGCTGGACTCCGGCCTGGATTCGCAGACGCACCGGGAGATGAACCAGAAGCCCTGGGCGGAAGGACACGCCACGCTGGACGACGTGCTCAAGGCCCATCGCTACCTGACGCTGATGATGGGCAAGCGCGAGACGGGCCCGGACGGCCGCGAGCTGCGCGACCGCGACCTGTTCTTCCGCGATGACTTGCTGCGCGAGTTCCGCCGCGTGGTGCAGACGCTGACGCGCGAGGACGGCGTGTTCATCAGCGACCGCAAGCTGGTGAAGCTCTACCGCCTGCTCCGGACGCGGGCGTGGATCTTCCACGGCGGTGCGGTGGAGCGGCAGGACCTCCAGCTCCTCTCGTACCTGGGCGAGACGCGGGAAGAAATCGACCTGCTGGAGGAGAAGGTACCCCGGCTGCTGGGCCTCTCGTAACTCGACAAATTCATTAAAGCACAAATGATCATTAGAACAAGTGCTACCACCAAAAGATGGATTGACATCGTACTTCTTTCCATCGCGGGGGCCGCAGGAGCGACTTTCCTCCTCCATTCATTCCCCGCCCACCCTGAGCTATCGCATCTATCAAAATGGGCGTTCCCTCCTGGAGCCATCCTACTAACCATTCTACTTTCAACATCGAATAAAGGCCGACTATCAGCATGGTCTGGATTTCGACACTTCCCTAGTCACCCACCGACTTGGCTAGCAGCCCTACTGGGCTTCGCCCTCTTATCTACGTACATCACTCTAATTCCCCCCGAAGCGGCGCCCGTTAGCTGCAAGGGGATTGACTTCCCTCTGCTTCGAGAAATGGCATCACAAGGGAAGTTCGGCATTTTACTAGCCCTAACAGCAGGCGCATTCACGACTCTCATTGGCAGGAAGGCAAGCATCTACTGGGCAACACGCACCACCCACCGAGCCCAATCAGAACCCCAAGTCCTGAACACAGGCAACCCGCCCAGAGACACCACAGACCGCACAACCACTCAAGCCCTCCCACCAAACGCCATCGCCTTCGACTACAACGATCTGCTCCCCTGGATTGAAAACGACCAACCAATCTCGCATCCCAGGCTAGATGCGTTTGGTCACGCGCGCATCGCAAAGCGAATTACCGAGCGACTCTTCTCACCAAGCGCAAAGCGACCCACACTAGCTCTAATCGGCACACTCGGAAGCGGAAAAACCTCGGTCTTCAACTTAGTCACGCACGAACTACATGCCTTGAGGCTCCTAGACACAAAGATCTCTGTAGCCAGACTAAGTCTATGGCCCTTCGACACCGTCGAAGCCGCGATTCGAGCAATTCTAGAAAAAATAAACAAAACACTAAGTCAGCACATCAACACAACGCCAATGTCGGGGCTCTCAGATGAATACATAAACGCAATCGAAGCGGCCGGCGGATCCTGGGGGCGCCTACTCAAAGGAACGAGAGATCCTTCAGCAATCCTGGAGGATTACAACCAAGCTGCATCCGCCATCAACCTAACAATCGTAGTCTGGATCGAGGATCTTGAACGCTTCGCCGGAACAAGCACACTTAATGACGAAACAGAAACCGATCGCCTCAAACCAATCAGATCGCTTCTCCACCTACTGTCTGAATTCCAATCCCTCCAGATAGTCCTGGCCTCATCATCCCTCAATACTCGGTTTGATATCGAAAAAATCGCACGCTATGTAGAAGCCATCCCATCAATCCCTCCCAGCAAGACTGCAAATATCCTCAATCGCTTTCGGCAAAAATGCCAAAGCAGCGCTCAAAACATTATCGACCCAGCCCGCCCTGAGGCAAGAGCGCACCTGAACCTCCCCGATAGCGAATCCGAACGAGATCTACGCTTCAGTCTTTTTTCTACCGACAACTTAATGTTCGCACTTGCGACATTATGCAACAACCCCAGGCGACTGAAGTTCACCCTAAGGTCCTGTCACGACATCTGGGAACGACTAAGAGGCGAAATCGACTTCGACGACGTTCTCGCAATATCAGCGATACGGACTGCTGAGCCGAAAATATTCTCCCTAATTAACGACCATATCGACGAACTCCGCTCACAGCGACAAAGGGACTCAAACAACAAATCGCTCTTTGCTCAAAAACTAGAAAAGATTCTTGAAGAGAGAGAACTCCACAAACGTTCCTCCATCATCACAATCCTGAATTTCACATTCCCAAACTGGTCGTCGAACAACAATTTCATCGACAGCTCCGACAAACCCCAAGGCCTTTCACGCCGAGACCATCGAGACTACTGGAATCGCTACCTGAGCCTTGCCCCACTTTCCGCCGACGAGCAAGACCAGCCGATTCTCCGAGCAATCAAAGCATGGGACAACCACACATCCGATGACTTAATATCCATTCTCACGCACACAAACAGCAGACACACCGTCGAGGAGTTCATATCCTGCCTGATTAGCCCCAACCAACTCACCCGCCTCCTCTCCGAGGTAATCAGGCTTGAAAGTAAACTCCCTGCCACAACATGGACTGCCTCACAGCCAGAGAGCATGGTCTCCGTCTGGCGAGCAATGCACAAACAAGCCCCCCCGGGCGACGAACTTACCGCCACAATACGGCAGCTCGTCATTCAAATAGCACCGAGCAACCTACCACTCACCCATGCACTAATTCACTTCTTCGCCCAACATGATTCCGGAGTCCCCTCACTCCTGTCCGACACGGCCATATCCGAAATCAACCAGCAATTCCATTCAATCCTCTCAACCAAGTTCCCCCCAACCAACGCACAGGCACTAACACAGGCCATCAACGGCGGGAATGAACACACGCTTTTCTTGTGCAGTTGGGGACTCGACAGAGTAAGATCAGGACAATTGCAGGGCACTCCATTTGACGGCTGGCACACATTCTCAAACACAATTCTAACTGCCACCGAAACAGAGCCGGAAATCCTAATCCCTCAGATCCTCCCATTCATCACCACCCACTCGCGAGAGATGGTTCGAGAGGCCAACACTCCTCGCTGGAGAGGAGTCATTCGATTCAATCAAGAGGCCGCAGAATCACTATTCGACATCAAAAGACTATACAAAATCATCACCCAGCATCAATCATCAATCAGGGCCGACCATGAGTCTCGACCAGCATTGGAGATCGTTCTTGAAGCAGCTCACCTCCATATCGGCCCCAAATAGATCATCCTCAGAGGCCAGCACTTTCGACCTCCGTCAGCACTTTCCGTCAAACTCATTGACACCCAGACAATGAGTATCGAGGCGACAAGTCCTCAGGACACGGAGCGCTGGCTGTGCGCGGGGCTGTGCCTGATTCGGCACGAGGACCTCACGGCCGACGCGTTGACCTCGGCCGTGCCGTGGCTCCTCGCCACGCTCGCGGAGTCGCCTGCCCTGCCCCCACCCGCGTTCATCGCGGACCTCGGCCGGCTCGTCGCGGGGGTTCCGCTCGCGCCCTCCGCGCCCGTTCCCGATACCCAGCCTCGGCTGCGCGCGGCGGTGCGCGCGTATGACGACCACGTGCTGGCGCGCCTGGCCGCGGAGCCCCACCTGGAGGCGGTCTCCACCGCCCTCGCGCGGTTGCCCGAGACGCTCCGGCCGCGAGGTGTCGCCTTCCTCGTCGCGCGCGTCCTGTCCCGCATGGGCTTCACCGCGGGAAGCCCGGTGAGCCCCGCCCTGGCCCGGCGCGTCCTGGAGCGTCCGCCCACGGAGTTGCTCCAGGCGGGCTACACGGCCCTGCGCGAATCAGGAACCAGCGCCGCGCTGGACCGGCTGACCGAAGGCTACGAAGCCCTGGCGAGCGCGGCCCGGCGCGCCCATGCCCTGCTCGGCGACGCGGAGTCCTTCACGCTGGAGAACCTGGAACACCTCCAGGGCAAGGCGCAGCGGATGGCTTTGGAGCAGGCAGTGGAGGCGGCGGAGGCCCTGTCGCGAACCCTGCCGCCCAAGCTCCGCGCCCGTCCGGTGAGCACCGCACCGCTCCCCATGGCGTTGGAGGACGAGGCCGCCTTCCCACAAGGTGGATTCTCCTCCGTGTCCAACGTGGGCAGCCTGGAGAACCTCGTCACATCCGAGCTGGTCTACATGGAGGACGAGCCCAACCTTGACCTCTTCGACGTGCGCTATGTGGAGGGCGAACTCCTCTACTACACGCGCGACGAGAGCATCTCCGTTCGCCGCCGGCGCGTCATCACCTTCGTCCTGCCGCCGGACCTCGTGGATGCGCGCGTGAAGGACGCGGGGGTCCGCTGGCAGCGCGTCGTGGTGTCGATGGGCCTGCTGCTCTGCCTCGTGCGGCGGCTCTCCCTCTGGCTCGGCAGCGAGGAACTCCACTTCCGAGCCGTCTTCCTGCACGCCCATGACGGCGCTGTCCCCCTGGAGGCTGAACGCGGCCTCTGCGAGCTGCTGCTGCGCGAGTGGCGCGCCCGTGGCACGGCGGAGGTCCTCACCGCCTCCACGCTCGACGAGGTCCTGACGGATGCGGAAGCGCGTGCGAAGCGCGCGCGGGTGGACCTGGTGCTGCTCGACGCAAGTAGTCAAGTCGAGAGGATGTCTCATCCCGGCGCCTCCCGCGTCGAGCGGCACGTGCTCGACCTCAGCGGCCCCTCCCCTCGCGTGCGAACCATCCGAGACAAGCGAGAAGACCTGGATTCTCGAAAGTCGGAAGCGCCGATGGGCGCCGCCCTCAACAACGACCCTTGGGAAGCCTGGGTTGGCGTAACGCTTGAGCTTGCGCAAGGGCTTCTCTAGCGTCCGTTTCACAACGCGCCCCACCCGGCGCAACGGACGAAGGACGGGCCATGCCGCGGTACGAGTTCAAGGAAGGCAGCTCCAGCAAGTTCTGGGAAATCAACCTCTCCGGCAGCAGCTTCACTGCGCGGTGGGGCCGCATCGGCACCGACGGCCAGGAGAAGACCCAGACCTTCGGCTCTCCCGCCGAGGCCCAGAAGGAGCACGACAAGCTCGTCCGCGAGAAGGAGAAGAAGGGCTACGTCCTGGCCGACAAGAGCGACGATGACGATTCCGAAGGCGGTGGGGGTGAAGAGCCTGCATCCAATCCGGAACTCGAGGCCGCCATCCTCAAGGACCCGGACAACGTGGACGCGTACCTCGTCTACAGCGACTGGCTCCAGGGCCAGGGCGACCCGCGCGGCGAGCTCATCGCCATCCAGCACGCGGCCTCCCAGGCCAGCGGCACGGAGGCCAGCGACCTGAAGCGCAAGGCCACCGCGCACATCAAGAAGTACCAGACGCTGCTGCTCGGCGAGCTGGCGGCCGGGGTGAAGTCGGAGGAGCTGTCCCTGGAGTGGCACCTGGGCTTCATCCGCTCCGCGCGCGTGGGCCAGAAGGAATACGACTCTGACTTCAACGTCCCGGAGATGGCTGGGGCGCTGCTCAAGCACCCCTCCGCGCGCTTCATCCGCGGACTCACCATCGGCATGGCGAGCTTCGACGGTGAGAACGAATACGGTGAGACCGTCCAGGCGCTCGTCGAGGCCGGGGGCTCGAAGACGATTCAGGAGCTCTTCATCGGTGACTTCGAGTACCCGGACGACACCGAGATTTCCTGGACGCACCTGACCGACATCTCCGCCCTGCTCAAGGTGCTGCCCGACCTGCGCAAGCTGCGGCTGCGCGGCGGTGAGTTGGAGCTGGGCGCCATCGACCTGCCCGAGCTGCGCGAGTTCACGGTGGAGACGGGCGGCCTGCCGCTGGCGGCCGTCAAGTCCATCGCCAACGCGAAGTGGCCGAAGCTGGAGCGCCTGGAGGTGTGGTTCGGCAGCGACAACTACGGCGCGGAAGGCGGCGTGGAGGACATCCAGCCCATCCTCGACGGCAAGGGCCTGCCGAACCTCAAGCAGTTGGGCCTGCGCAACTCCGAGTTCACGGACGCGCTCGCCCAGGCGCTGCCCACCGCGAAGGTGCTCCCGCAGCTGGAGACGCTGGACATCTCCATGGGCACCCTGTCCGACGAGGGCGCGCGCGCCTTGGCGGACAAGGCGGCGGCCTTCGCCCACCTCAAGCAGCTCGACGTCACGGAGAACACGCTGACGGACGAAGGCCAGTCGCTGCTGCCCAAGGCGATTCCCCACGCCAACGTGGGCAACCAGCGCGACTACGAAGAGGAGTACCGCTACTCCGCGGTGGGCGAGTAGCGTCGCGGCGCACTCCAGGGGGTCACACCATGCCGCGCTTCGAGTACACCGAAGGCACTTCGAGCAAGTTCTGGGAAATCGAACGGAAGGACACCGTCGTCACCACCCGCTGGGGCCGCATCGGCACGGAGGGCCAGGAGAAGACCCAGAAGTTCAAGCAGACGTATGAAGCGCTGCAGGCGTACCAGAAGCAGGTCCTGGAGAAGACGAAGAAGGGGTACACGCGCATCAAGCCGAAGGACACGGCGCCCGCGGCCAAGACGAACCCGGAGCTGGAGGCCGCCATCCTCCAGGCTCCGGAGTCTGACGACGGCTACCTCGTCTACGCCGATTGGCTCCAGGGCCAGGGCGACCCGCGCGGCGAGCTGATGGCCCTCCAGCACGCGCAGCGACAGGCCCAGGGCGCGGAGTCCTCCAGCCTCAAGCGGAAGGTCGCGGCCCTGTACAAGAAGCACCAGGGAACACTGCTGGGCGTGGGCCTCACGTCGATGCTCGGCGAGAAAGCCCTGACGCTGGAGTGGCACCTGGGCTTCATCCGTGGCGCGCGCGTCGCGGCGCCGGGGTTCGACTCGGACGCCGACTTCGACGTCGTCGAAACACTGACGATGCTGCTCCGCAGCCCCTCCGCGCGGTTCCTCCAGGAGCTGACGCTTGGCCTGCCGGACAACGACGGTGACAACGAGTACGGCGACCTCATCAAGGTCGTCACCAGGCTGGCGCCGAAGACGCTTCAGCGGCTGTTCATCGGTGACTTCGTCTTCCCGGACGAGTCGGAGATCTCCTGGGTCAAGCTGGGGAACCTCGCGCCCCTGCTCAAGGCCCTGCCCCACCTCACCACCTTGAGGCTGCGGGGCGGAGAGGTGCGCCTGGGGCCGGTGGAGCTGCCGGAGCTGCGTCGCTTCACGATGGAGTCGGGCGGACTTCCTCGGCCCGCGGTGCAGTCCATCGCCAGTGCGAAGTGGCCGAAGCTGGAGCAGTTGGAAGTCTGGTTCGGCAGCGAGGAGTACGGCGGACGGAGCCGCCCGAGTGACATCCAGTCCATCCTCGACGCCACGGGGCTGCCGAACCTGAAGCACCTGGGACTGTGCAACGCGGCCTTCTCCGACGAGCTCGCGACCGTGTTGCCGAAAGCCAAGGTGCTGAAGCAGTTGGAGTCGCTGGACTTGTCGAAGGGCACGCTGATGGACACCGACGCGGAGGTCCTGGCGGCGAACGCGGCGGTGTTCAAGCACCTCAAGAAGCTAGATGTGTCGCAGAACCAGCTCACGCGAAAGGGCGTAAAGCTGCTGGCCTCGTTGTGCCCGGACGTGGCGGCAGGGAACCAGCGCGACATCTACGACGATGACGAAGGCGGCCGATACGTCGCGGTAGGCGAGTAGTCCGGCTTCATGGGCGCGCCTCCGTTCATCCTCATCGGCAACCCGGAGAACCGGCGCGTCACGCTGTTCCAGGACGCCCTCGCCAGGCAGGGGCTTCCCTCCGCGCACGTCGTGCCCTGGCGCGAGCTGCTGGCGTCGCCGGGCCTCCTGGCGAACCTGCCGGACTCGGAGGCGCTCGTCCGCATCGACTCCACGGGCGAGAACTGGGACGTGGAGAAGGCCCTGCTCAAGCGGGGCTACGCGGACGCCGTGGGCCAGGGCTGCTCCGTCCTGACGCCGGAGCAGGTAGACCGCCTGCCCGTGGACCGCGGCCGCATTCTCAGCCCCCGGCAGCACCACCTGGGCTTCCTGCGAGTCCTGGCGGAGCTGGAGTCCATCTTCGCGGCGCATCCCCGCTGGCACATCCTCCAGAAGCCCTCCGCCATCGCTGACCTCTTCGACAAGCGCATCACCTCCCGCCGCTACGCCGCCCTCGGCGTGCCGGTTCCCGAGCCGCTGGACGGTGTCACGGACGTGGAATCACTCCGCGAACGGATGCGGGAAGACGACTGCCGCGAGGTGTTCGTGAAGGTGTCGTGTGGCTCCTCCGCGTCGTGCCTCGCCATCTACCGGCGGGGGCGCTCGGCGGACACGCTGACCACCACCATCGAAGTGGCGAAGACGGGCTGGTACAACTCGCTGAAGGTCCGCCGCATCGAGGCCCCAGCACAGGTAGATGAAATCCTCACGTATCTGCTGGGCGAGGGCTCACAGGTGGAGCGCTCGATTCCCAAGGCCCGGCTGGGTGGCGACTACTTCGACTGCCGGGTGCTGATGGTCCGAGGCGAACCAGCCTTCACGGTGGTGCGGCAGAGCATGCGGCCCATCACCAACCTGCACCTGGGCGGCTGGCGGGGCGACTTGGACGACTTCCACGTGGCCGTGCCCCCCAATGAGCTCGCGAATGCCATGCAGAGCTGCCGCACGGTAGCGCGGGCCCATGACTGCCTGCACGTTGGCATCGACCTCATGTACGAGGAGCACTTCACCGGGCACCGGGTGCTGGAGGCCAACGCCTTCGGCGATTTGCTCCCCAACCTCCGCCGTGACGGGCTCACCGTGTACGAGTGGGAGATTCAAGAAGCCCTGCGTCAGCTTCCGTGACGGACACACCCTACGGTGGCCCCCCAAGCCCGGCCTTCCACAGGGGCGTGGCCGGGACGCGCTCCAGGATTCCAGAGCCGAAGACGCGGTCCAACTCCAGGTACTCCAGATGGACGTACCCGATATGGCACCCACAGGTCTGCTTCGCGCACGGCCGGGGTCTCAGCGCGGAGTCGAAGTCCGGCGCGTAGATGTTGCCAATCGCCTCCTCGATGAAGTGGCAACGCCGCGCCGTGCCCTCTCCATCCACGGAGATGACCGACTCCCCGCCTCGGCACGCGCGGCCCAGGCTCGGGTGGCGCGTGTTGTTCACCGGGAAGAGCGGGTCCAACCGCGTGAAGCGCGCCACGTCTTCCGCCGTGTACGGCTCCTCCTGCCCGTCCTTCACCGCGTTGATCCACAGGTAGGTGTCCGCGGGAAGCTCGGCACGCAGGGCCTCCGCCTCTTCCGTGAAGCGAAGGAACCCCACCACGCCCACGCTGTGCCGCACGCCCAGCTCGGTCAGCTTCGCGCACTGGGCCACGAAGCGGTGCCGCTTGGTCCACTCCGGGTGGTACGTGGCCCAGATGCCCAGTTTGTCCGCGCGCACCCCGGCCACCCAATCCAACTTGCAGGACAGGTTCGTCTGGATGGCCAACCGCTCCACATGCGGCAGATGCGACAGGCGCGCCAGCGCCTCTTGATACCAGGGCCAGATGAGCGCCTCGCCCCACGGCGTGAAGAACACCGACACCGTGTCCTGCGTACGCGCCTCCACCCACGCAACGAAGCGCTCCAGGTCCGCGCGGTCCTTGGCCAGCTCCTCGTCGGTGTGCTTCCACTTGCCGAAGGGGCAGTACTCGCATCCGTAGTTGCAGCTCGACAGCGGGCCTCGATAGAGCACGGTGAGCTTCATCGCCAGGCGTACTCCTTCATCATCGCCTGCACCTGGTCGGAGTGCAGCCAGGGGCCAATCATGTCGGAGCGCTCCACGCCCGCCGCGGTGAGCTGCACCACCCCACCATTCTTCCGCGCCAGTCCGTGCGCCTCCAGCTCCTCCAGCTCCGGGAAGTCCTCCAGCGCGTCGGAGCAGAAGCGCTGCCGGTAGACGGCAAGATCCACGCCATCCGCCAGCAGCGACAGCAGCATGTAACGGCGCCGCCGCTCCGCGGAGTCCAGGCGGAAGCCGTAGCCCACCTCGCCGAACGACGCCTCGGACCGCTCGCTGTACGACGAGATGATGGAGCGAACCTCGCGAGAGCCCACCGCGTATTCCGACGAGTAATGCACCTGGCCCGTGTACGAGCGCGCCCCGCAGCCCAACCCCACCATGCCGTCCTCCTGGCAGCGATACACCGGACCGCCCGCGTCCGGCGCATGGCGCGCACGGAACATCCGCATGGAGACCTGCGTGTAGCCCTCCGACAGGAGGAAGTCGCGGCCCACGCGATACAGCGAGAGGCGCAGGTCGTCCCACGCCCGCGCCTTCTTGCCCAGGAAGGTCAGTGGCCGGACGTAGAGCGGGTAGAGATAAATCTCCTCCGGCGAGTAACGAAGCGCCGTGCGCAGCGAGTAGAGGAAGCTCTCCTCCGTCTGCCCCTCCATGCCGTAGATGAGGTCCAGGTTCAGCGTGGGGAAGCCCGTGGAGCGGATGAGGTCCAGCGCGGCCTCCACCTGCGCCGTCTTCTGGGGCCGCTTCACCGCGGCCACCTCCGCCTCGATGAAGCTCTGGATGCCCATGCTCACCCGGTCCGTGCCGCGCGAGCGCAGCACCTGGAGCTTCTGCGCGTCCACCGTCTCCGGAGACACCTCCACGGACACGGGGATGTTCTTCATGTCGGCGCCCATGACGCCTTCGGCCATGTCGAACACGGTGTTCAACCCCGCCACGTCCAGCAGCGTCGGCGTGCCGCCGCCAATGGCGGCCCGGGCGAAGCTCGCCGTCCCCAGCGCCTCCTTCACCCGCTTCGTCTCGCGCACCAGCGCGCCCAGGTACCCGTCCACCACGTCCTGCTTCGGCCCGGCGGCGGTGAAGAGATTGCAGAAGCCGCAGCGCATCTCGCAGAAGGGCACGTGGATGTAGAGGAACAGCGCGTCGCGCCGCTCCTCCGCCCAGACGGACTCCAACGGGAGCGCGGGCGTGAAGGGCCGGTAGGCCGTCTTGTGAGGGTAGCCGTAGAGGTACGCCACGTAGGGCGACCCTTCGAGCATCTGCTCCAGACGCGTCATGGTGCGGTTTCTCGAGGTAGCAGGAGTTCAGCGTAGGGCACCGTCCACACCACGGGGTGGGCCAGACGATGGCCGGTGAAGCCGTCCTCGCCGTAGGTGGTGCCATGGTCCGAGCAGACGATGCAGAAGGCGGGGCCCCGGCGCCGCAAGGCGGCGAACAACGGAGGGAGCTGCGAGTCCACGTACGCCAATGCCGCGGCGTGCGACTCGCGCGAGTCCTGGGTGGCGCCGGGCACATAGTGCCGGTTCGGTTGGTGCAGCGCCGACACGTTGATGAAGAGGAAGACGCGCTGCTCACGCGGCAACGCCTCCAGCCGCTGGACGGCCAGCGTCACCTGGTGCTCGGTGGATCGAGGGTCCGTCACGCCCAGCTCGGGGCTCCAGTGGCTCTCCGCGAAGAGCCCGGGGAGCACGTTGCCCAGCGGATTGCGCTTGTTGAAGAAGCCCACGCCACCAATGCAGATGGTGTGGTACCCGCGCCCCGCCAGCCCGGTGACGAGGTCCGGCGCGTCCAGCACGCAGGTGTCCGAGGCCGTCGTCTCGCTGCCCTCGAAGCGCATCGAGAACAACCGGGGATGCAGCCCCGGCGTCGCGGGCGTGGGCAGGAAGCCCGCGAAGAAGGCGTGGTGCGCCGCGTACGTGAAGCTCGCGGGAGAGTGCCGCTGCTCCCACCGGCCTCCGGGCAGCAGCGCGGAGAGGTTCGGCGTGCGCCCCTGGGCCGCGAGCGCCTCGGCGACGTCGTAGCGCAGGGTGTCCAGGGTGATGAAGAGCAGGTCGTGCGTGCCGATCACGGCGTTCATGTCCATCGCGTGAGCACTCCGGCGATGTCGTCGATGCGCGATGGAATGCACTCCACCGTGAACATGGGCGGAGGCAGCGCGGAGGGCCACGGCCGGCCGTGAGACACCCAGCAAGTGGCCATCCCCAGCCGCGCGGCGCCCACGACGTCCCGCGCCGGGTCGTCGCCCACGTGCAGCACCTCTTCCGGCGAACGTCCGACGTGGGCCAGCGCGGCCTCGAAGATGCGGGCATCCGGCTTCGAAGCGCCCACCTCGCCGGAGAGAAAGACATCCGGCAGTACCTCCGCGAGCCCCGCGCGGGCCAGCTTCGTGCGCTGCACCCGCGCCGAGCCATTGGACACTACCGCCACCGGCCGGCAGCGGGCCACGGAGGCCACCCAATCGCAGACGCCCGCGTCCTCCTGGACGAGCAGAGGCAGGCGCGACGCCATGTCCTCCCAGAGCGCGTCTGGAGTGAGGCCCAGGCATGGGAACGCCTTCGTCACCTGCTGGCAGAACGCGCTCCGGGACGCGCCGCCACGCTCATCCACCGCGTGCATCCACGCCACGGCTTCGGCACGCCGAGCCTCGGGGAGCAACGACAGGTAACGGGAGACGAGCGTGTCCACGTAGCGCGAGAAGGCGCCCGCGCGGTCAATCAGCGTGTCATCCAAGTCGAAGAAGACGGCCCGGGGCCGCATCCGAGCACTCCTTCCCGAGGCGAGGATACGCCGCCCCGGCTGCGTCGAACAGCGACAACGCAGTGGAGCGACCGCGTCCAGGCGGATTCGCCGGGCCCCTGCCCCCGTACCTGCCCGTTGGAAGGCGGGGGACTCGGAGATTCCCGGCGAAGCAGCGGGCGTTCAGGGGGACAGGTGCGCCTCGCGGTCGAACGCCTCCAACGCCCAAACGACCTCCTCCTGCGAATCCGTGAGCATGAGGTAGCGCGCGTAGTCGTAGCCCTGCGCGAGCTGGTGCACCAGCGGGTACACGGGCCGGGTGCGCGTCCAGAACTCGGTGCCCAGGAAGATCATGGGGCTGATGACGCCCACCGAGTTGTAGTGGTTCTGGCACGCGTCCTGGAACACCTCCTGGATGGTGCCCGCGCTGCCGGGCGAGTAGATGATGCCGCCCTTGGCGACGGTCAGCAGGCCGTCTTCCCGCACGCTGTTGGCGAAGTACTTCGCGATATGCGTGGCGAAGGGGTTGGGCGGTTCGTGCCCGTAGTGCCACGTGGGGATGCCCAGGCTGGTGCAGTACGGCAGGTCGTCCTCGCCCAGGGGAAATGCCCTGCGAACGTCGAAGGCGCGCGAGAGCCACTCGCGGTCGGTGTAGCTGGGCGCCTGCGCGAGCAGGGCCAGTCCCGCGTCCAGCTCCGCCTCCGTGCGCCGCGCGAACCACACGCCCACGTGCGTGGCCTCCATGGCGCCTGGACCACCGCCGCTGACCATGAAGAAGCCACGGCGCGCCAGCTCGCGCGCCAGGGAAGCCACCGCGCGATAGTCCGGCTGGCCGCGCTTCATGGAGTGGCCGCCCATGATGGCCACCACCTTGCGCACGCCCCCGGACCGGTACAGCAATCCTTGCATGGCCTCCGTGACCGAGTGGTCGTGGAGCCGCTGCGCCAGCGTCTCCAGCAGCGTGGGAGGACTGCCGCGCCCGTTCGCCGCCCAGTGCGCGTAGATGCGCGCATCCGGTGTGTCCGCGTAGGACTCCGGCTGAGCCGGGTCGAAGCCGGCGTACAGTTCCTCCGGCGTGTACAGCGCGCCACGGTAGGGCTGATAGGGCACGCCGGAGATGGGCGGGAACACCATGGCCCCATGCTCCACGGTGGCCTTCAGCGCATCCTTCTCCAGCTCACAGCCCAGGAAGACGGCGCCCACGAGCTTGGCGGAGGCCAGTTCCTGGGTGTACCGCCGGAGATCCAGCCCTTGGATGATGACGTTGGCGAACCCGACACCCGCCGAGAGGTGCCGCTCGAATGCCTCGATGGTCCCGATTTCGATCACGCATGAACAATTTCACGCCTCGCGGCCCTGTGGGTAGCGAGGAGTGCAGCTCAAGGCGAATGTGCATTTTCGCGGGCCCATCGGCCCCTGACGCTCAGCGCCGCGCCTCCAGCACCCGCAGGCACGCCTCCGCCTGAAGCAACTCCAGGCGGGCTCCCGCGGCGGACGCATCTCTCGCCGCGAGCTGGAGCTGAC
This sequence comes from Myxococcus sp. CA005, assembly GCF_006518205.1. Lineage (NCBI taxonomy): Bacteria > Pseudomonadati > Myxococcota > Myxococcia > Myxococcales > Myxococcaceae > Myxococcus > Myxococcus sp. CA005. Next base: position 51,405 of record NZ_SRLV01000057.1, read on the forward strand.
GTCCGGCTTCATCCCACTCGCCCAACTGCAACTGGGCCCGCCCCAGCACGCACCGGAGCAACGATTGGAGGCGCCGGTCCTCCAACATGGACGCCAACTGGAGCCCTCGCAGCGCGTCTTCCTTCGCCAGCTCGGGCGCGCCCGCGCGCGTATGCAGCAGCGCCAGGCCATGGTGCGTGTAGGCCATGCCCCGGCGGTCTCCCGTGCGGGAGTCCAGCTCGAGCGCGAGCTGGAAGAAGTGCGCCGCGCGCTCCCTGTCTCCTGCCCGCGAATACGCATCGCCCAGGTTCAGCAGCGCGGTGGAGTGCTCCCACGTATCCCCCGCGCGCTCGCTCCAGCGCAGGACCTGGGCGTATTCGGACGCCGCGGCCTCCGGGAATCCCAGCCCGAGCTGCGCGCTGCCCATGGCCCGGTGGAGCAGCGCCTCCACGCCCGCCCACGCGGGGCCGTCATCCCGGACCGCCCGCTGCAACTGCTCGCGGGCCAGGACAATCCTCGCGCGCGCCTCCTCGAACCGCCCCAGCGCGGACAGCGCCAACGCGGAGAGCGCGTCCAGCGACACGGACAACAGCGGCGCCGCGGACAGACAATCCCGGCGCCCCTCCCTGTCGAGCCCCAGCACCTCCTCGTACCTGCCGAGCGCGAGCACCACCGACGCCCGCTTGAACAGACGCCGGGCCCGGTCCCCCGCGGGAGACGCCAACCCCTCATCATCCAACGTCCGCGCCGTATGCCACGCGGCGTCCGCTTCCGCGGGCTCGCCCGCCAGCCGGTGCGCGTCGCCCATGTATTCCCAGAGGCGGCGCTGCCACTCCCGCGCGGCGTCTGGCTTGAGAGCATCCGCCAGTCCCAACGCGAAGCGATACACAGCCATGGCGGGCCCCGGCTCCAATGCCGCCAGGTTCCAGCCTGCCAGTGATACCAGATAAGGCAGTGCCCGGGAGGACTCCTCTGCTGACAGCCATTGCCTTGTCAACTCCATACAGGCGCGTTGACGCAGCGGCTCCGGAAGGGCCTCATAGGCTTCCGCTGCCCGCCGGTGCGCCGCGGGCAACTCCGCCTCCGGCAGTTCGTCGACGCCCGGGGCGGGCTCCACCGCCCACGTGTACCGGCCTCCCGCGACGGAGCGCAGCCAGCCCCCCGTCTCCAGCAGCGCCAGCGGCCCTACCCCACCCGCCAACGCCACCAGCACCGCCCGGGGAAACGACGGGCCCAGCACCGACGCCGCCCGGAGCACCTCCCGCTGTGCCGGGGGCAGCAAGGCCTGCCGCGCCGCATGTGCCGCCTCGCCCGTGAGTGGCACCTCCCGCTCCGGCTGCTCCTCGTGCAGGGTCACCGCGTGCAGCAGGTGCAGCGGGTGTCCGGCACTGCCGCGCAGCAGCGCCACCCGGGCCGCGGGCGTCAGTGTCCCCCGGTTCCGCAGCCGGCCCTCCAGCAGCGCCGCGGACTCGGCGGGCCCCAGCCGCCCCACCGTCAGGACTTCCGCCGTAAGAGGCGCGGGCGCCGTGCCACTGGGGCGCTGGAGCGCCAGCAACAGCAGCGGCGTGTGCGACAGCCGCGACACCAGCTCCTCCACCAGCGCATGGCTGAGCGCGTCCCCATGCTGCCAGTCCTCCAGCACCAACAGGCGCGGACGGCGGTGGGGCATCAGCGCGTGGCACAGGGAGTCGAAGAGGGCGGTGCGCTCGGAGGCGAGGCTCGCCGGAATGCCCTGGCGCTCGCGGCCTTCCAGGAAGCGCTGGATTCGCTCCGCGTCCGCGCTGGACACGCGGCCCGTCCCGGCCGGCGGGCTGAGCGCCCGCGTGGCGTCCAGCAGCTCCCGGAAGATGCCCGCCGGTGCGCCCGGCAGCGCCAGGCCACTGCCCTCCCAGACTTCGAAGCCATCCGAGGCCAGGCGCTCCACGAAGGCGTCCTTGATGCGCGTCTTGCCCATCCCCGCCTCCCCCATCAACCACACCGCCCGTCCCAGCCCGCGC
>NZ_SRLV01000058.1:0-52759 GCF_006518205.1 Myxococcus sp. CA005
AGCGGCCGGCTTTCAACAGCTCGACGACCCGCTCACGGAACTCCGGCGGGTATGGGGGACGTGACTTCGGCATCGTGGGACCCTTTTCGCACAGCGGGTGGAACTCCACGAAACCGGGGCAACTTCACAACAAGCACTCAAGCGTCGACAGCAAACGACAGATTCTCAGAGATCATATCCTCCCATTCTTCGGGAAGGTGGCGCTCGCGAACATCGGCTTGGCCGAAATCGAAGACTTCAAGGCGCACATGCGCAAGAAGAAGTCGGCAGCTCACAAGCGGAAGGACTCCGCGTCAAAGCGAGCCATCCGGAAGCGGCAGCGTAGCGAGCCCAAGCCCCTGAGCCTGAAGACCATCAACAACGTGCTGACCGTGCTTCACAAGCTCCTGACGCTCGCAGAAGAGCATGGGGTCATCCGGCAGGCGCCGCGCGTAAAGCCCTTTGGGAAGCTACCGAAGCCTCCCTTCGACTTCCTGAGCTTTGAGGAAGCGGATCAGCTTCTCGCCGTCGCTGAGCCCGAATGGCGCACGTTGCTGCGCGTCGCCATCAAGACGGGGCTTCGGCAGGGGGAGCTGATCGGGCTCCGGTGGCACGACCTGACCCTGACGCGGGGCCTGCTTCACGTTCGCAGGACCATTTGGCGCGGGATAGAGGGTTTGCCGAAGGGTGGGCGTGAACGGACGGTCGACTTGCCCGCCTCCGTGGTTGATGCGCTCAACGCCCACCGGCACCGTCGGGGGCGGTTCGTCTTCTGTCAGGAGGACGGGCAGCCACTCACCAAGGGCAAGATGGCGGCACCGCTGGGTCGCGCCCTCCGGGCGGCGGGCATCACCCGCGAAGTGGGGCAAATCGGCTGGCACGACCTGCGCCATACCTACGGCAGCCATCTCGCGATGAGGGGTATCCCGCTGAAGGTGATTCAGGAGCTGATAGGGCACGCGACCATCGAGATGACGAATCGCTACGCCCACCTGAGCCCCGACACTCGGAGAGAGGCAGTCGCCGTTTTGGACCGGCCTCTCGCTCTGCCGTGCGACATACGTGCAACATGGAAGGAGGCCGCTCCTAACCGCACGTAATCACTGAACAGTTCAATGCACGAGCCGGGGATCGAACCCGGACGGCCCTTACGGGCCAGCGGATTTTAAGTCCGCTGCGTCTGCCAGTTCCGCCACTCGTGCCTTGCTGCGGGCAGCACCCTACAGGGCCTGTCCTACCTCCGGCAAAGGCCTCGTGCAGCCTCAGGCGCTCTTCCTTCTCCGCTGGGGCTCCAGGCAGGCCTGAGCGCCTCATTTCGCGCCCGGCGATGCCTCGTGGCCCGCGCCGGGGTGCCCAGGGATGCGCCAACCCCTCAAGAGCGTTGAAGAATCCAGGGCCCCGGGTCGGATTCGCCGCCAGGGAGGCCGGTTTCGGGCCCCCTTCTCTTCACAGTTCGACGGCCGGGTGTGCTCCACCGTCGCATCTCGCCTGACCCTGTTATAAAGCGCCCCCCATGCTCGAGACCGTAACCAAGGGCTTCCGCGCCGCCAAGAACCGCCTCGCCGGCAAGAGCGAGCTCACCCCGGAGCTGGTCGACGAGTCGCTGCGCGACATCCGCGTCTCCCTGCTCGAGGCTGACGTCGCCTTCGACGTCGTGAAGAAGTTTGTCGCCCGCGTCCGCGAGAAGTCCGTGGGCGAGTTGGTGCAGACGACCATCACCGACACGGCTGGCCAGAAGCGCAAGGTCAGCCCGATGGACCACTTCATCAAGATCTGCCACGACGAGCTGGAGGCCCTCATGGGGCCCGTCGACACCAGCTTGAAGCTGAAGCCCAAGGGCCAGCTGTCCGGCATCATGATGGTGGGCCTCCAGGGCTCCGGTAAGACGACCACGACCGGAAAGCTCGCCAGCCGGCTCCTCCAGGAAGGGCGCAAGCCCCTGCTCGTCGCAGCCGACATCTACCGCCCCGCCGCCGTGGATCAACTCAAGGTCCTGGGCGAGCGGCTCAAGGTCCCCGTCTACCACGAGCCCGGCATCCAGCCGCCCGAGCTCGCCAAGCGGGGCTACGCCGCCGCGCGCGAGCAGAAGTGCGACGTGGTGCTCATCGACACCGCCGGCCGGCTCGCCATCGACGAGTCCCTGATGGCCGAACTGGAGTCCATCAAGGGCAACGTCCAGCCGGACAACATCCTGCTGGTGTGCGACGCGATGATTGGTCAGGACGCCGTGCGCACGGCGGCGGAGTTCGACCGGCGGCTGACGCTGGACGGATTCATCCTCACCAAGCTGGACGGTGACGCCCGCGGCGGCGCCGCGCTGTCCATCAAGGAAGTCACGGGCAAGCCCATCAAGTTCCTCGGCATGGGCGAGTCCATGGACAAGCTGGAGGAGTTCCGCCCAGCCGGCCTCGCGGGCCGCATCCTCGGGTTCGGCGACATCGTCGGCCTGATGAAGGACTTCGAGAAGGTCGTCGACGAGAAGAAGGCCGAGGAGGATGCCAAGAAGCTCCTGTCCGGCCAGTTCACGATGAAGGACTTCGTCGAGCAGATCCGCATGGTCCGGAAGATGGGACCGCTCAAGGACCTGCTGGAGAAGTTCCCCCTCTTCGGCGACCTCACCGAGCACCTCAATCCGGACGAGAAGGAACTCACGAAGATCGAGTCGATGTACGACTCGATGACGGCGAAGGAGCGCCTGCGGCCAGATACCGTCAACAACAGCCGCATCAACCGCATCGCCAAGGGCAGCGGCCGCAAGGTCGAAGAGGTCAAGGAGCTGCTCCAGAAGTTCGGAATGATGCAGCAGGTAATGGGCACCATCGGCCAGAATCCGGGCCTCTTGGGCCGCATCCCCGGCTTCAAGCAGCTGGGTCAGCTGTCGCAGATGAAGAACATGGACCTCTCCAGCATGTTCGGCGGCGACCCGAAGATGATGGAGAAGATGATGAGCGGCGGCATGCCCGGCATGGGCATGCCCATGCAGCTGCCGCAGATTGCACCCGGCTACACGCCGCCCATGGGCCAGGCCGCCATGGCCAAGGCCCGGTTGATGGGCTACGCGCCGCCCTCCGCCGCAGGCAAGAGCGAGGACCGCGACGCCATCAAGGAGCGCCGCAAGCGGGAGAAGGAGAACAAGAAGAAGAACCGGAAGAAGAAGTAGGCCGCTCGCGGCCCCGGTGCCCACGCCCGCCTCCCCGCATCCGTGCTGGGAGGGCGGGCGTTCGTGTTTTTAGAGGGAGCTGTCCAGAAGGTGAGACGCCCGTCTCAACTGGTCCACGGTCAGCGTGGACGCCTGCGGTGGCTTGCCCTCGTCTCGTAGGAAGAGGCAGAAGAGACGTGGCCGCCGCACATCTCGGCCAGCATTCCGAGCGACCATGCCCGGAACAGTTCTTGCGATGAGCAACAGCATGCACTACCGACGACGCTTCTTTTCCCTGTTGTTCGTCTTCTCCACAGCGACGGCCTGCATCAACGTTCCGGAGGTTGAACCGCTCCCGAACGGGCCCGAAGCGGATGCCGGCACACAGCCCGACGCAGGCTCCGAGGAGCCGCGAACGCTGACCTTGCTCAATACCCTGCCAGCAGGTGGGTCGACGCAAGTCCCCATCGACACCCAATTCGTCCTGACGTTTTCGAGTCCCATCGAAGAGGACTCGCTGAACGTGACGATTCAACCCCAAGTGACGCTGGCCCGCACCGAATGGGCCCATCAGGGAGCAACGGCCATCGTGCATCCAGCGGCAGCATTGGCTGAGAACACGACCTATACAGTCACCGTGAATGCAGAGAACGGCGCTGGCCAATCATTGACAGGAACGCGCTCGTTCACATTCACGACGACGGGCCCAGCCCCCGACACCACTGCGCCTACCCTCCTCAACACGACGCCGGGACAGGCCGCCATCGGCGTAGCTCGAGACACAGTCATCGAGGTTCTCTTTTCAGAACCCATGGACAAGAATTCCGTCCAGGCGGCGTTCGCCATCACCTCGCCTGCGGGACTCAACTCAGGGAGCTTCTCGTGGAACGAGGCAGAGACGGTGATGACCTACACGTCACCTGCAAGCGCTGCATATGGCGCCACCATTGCTTGGCAGATCTCCACCTTTGCCAAGGACAAAAATGGGAATGCGTTACAGGATCTCGCCAAACAGGAATTCCGCATCGTCCGCCAGGCTACGATGACCATGCCACTCATCTACTCGGCAAGCGGAACCATCACAGCAGGGTCATCCGTACGCCACTACCGGTCCTACAACACGTACGAACTTGAGCGCATCGGCGATAATGGTGCCCAACAGGGCAGTCGGCTGTTCCTTGCATTCAAGCTCGACACATTGCCTTTGGACACCATCCGAATCAATCGAGCGACCGTCAGGTGGTGGTTGTCACTTCGACTGGGCAATCCCTTCGAAAAGCTTGGGCCCCTCCTGTTGGAACCCGTAGACGTGGGTGAATCGCTCCCCCAATCGCATGCAGAAGAGACCGAGAACCCAGTACTCACCGCAGCCTACACCGCCCGCCCCCTTGCCCCGGGCTTCACCATCGCCGAGGCAGACACGGGAACCCCAGGGCAGTTCGACGTAACGTCGTACGTGACCACGAACTGGTCACGCCGGGACGAAGCAAACTACAGGTCCCAGTTCCGCATCCGGTTCACCTCGGAAACAGATAACGACAGAGACACTGACGAACTGCGTTCAAGCCCAACTACACATCCTACGCTGGCCGATCTTGAAGTCATTTACGAGTATCCTTGACATAGATCGCGAGGCGAACCATTGGCGCTCGGTTCGCCTCCCAGTTCCTGGAGGAACTCTTATTCTTGTCGCTTGGGCACAACGAGTCCCTGGCTCAGACGCTTCAACACTCGCTGTTTCTGGCGCCGTTTGTAGGCCTCGTGCGCATTGTCTCCACGCTCATTAAGTCGCGCGGTTTCTTCATCGACAATCTGGAATTCGACAAGCGAGATGATGATTCTCCCCTTTCGCTGCCGGGTGTCTTCTTCCGGAGTGGGCAGATAGGCATCCATTCGCATGGGGAGGTCTACCACGAAGTTGAGCGCGCGGTAGGTATTGCCCGAAAAAGTGTTCCCCCCAGTGTTCTCTCGATCTTCGTAGTCACGATCCAGATGGAGTCGTGGGATGTACTGCTCGAAGTGAGGGTTCTCAGCGAGCACAGCCTTGAACGGCATCAGCGTGTTTTCAGTTTGCCCCGGGACAACCAAGTGAAAGGGGAAGAGGCGCTGGGAGAGGTAGTAGAGAACCGGCAGCAAGTCCTCCCGCCTCTTGGTCACCACCCGGAACCGGGTCCTGTCGTAGACTTGGGCGGCAACGGTCTCCTTCTTCGCCAGCAACTTGGTGACAAGCGAGTCCTGGGTCTTGATGGAGTGCGCGAACTCCGCAATGGGCAGCCCTTTGGACTGCATCTCGGCGGCAACTCCCATCACCCGCTCCATGATGAGTTCTGCCAACTCCGCCTCTGACACAGGTAGCCGGAAGAGCAGGTCTCGCCCTTCAATGTGCTGAATGACGTGCATCACCTTCAGAACGACACACGCAATCCGTCGGTGACGGGGCGCCCCCTTGACACCAGACGCGTAGAGGAACAAGTCATGGATTTCCTCTGGCCTCGCCACCGCATCTGCGACGCGGTAGTTGAACGTCTTCCGAAGGTACTCAACAGCTTCAGCCAAGACGGCACGTGCCCACTCATCATCGTAGGGACGAGACACATCCAACTGGAGCAACCTGAGGAAGTTGTCCACCTCCCCACGGGACTGGAAGTGCATTCGCCGCCAGTCGATTACCGACCCTCCGCGGAGAATCAACCGGATACGCTCCAGTTCACGCAGCCCCATCCGACCCACCGTGCAGATGGGGATGTCCGGCAAAACAGGTATAAGCGAAGGCACCTTCACACTTGAGCTTCCTAGCCGAGCCCACTCGGATGGGGAAGTCTTCTCAAACGAACGAGGGCCCTCCCCCATCGGGAGAGGACCCTCATTACGACCAAACGGCCAACCAGCTACTGGGCAGCAACCTCGCGGTTGTTTTCGTACCGGACTTGGCTCAATACCCGGCCGTCTTCAGCGAGATCCTTGACCACGCCATTTTTACGGCCGTTCTTGTACTCCTCGATTCTCTGGGGCTTGCCGCTGGGGAAGTACATGACGCGCTGGCCATGCCAGCCGCCATCCTTGAACTCCGCAGTGCCGCGCTTGTTGCCTGACGCATCGTAGAAGGTCCAGGTGCCAACCTTGAGACCGTTCTCGAACTGCCCCTGTGCCGCCTTCACGCCATTCGGATGGTACTCAACGTACGCACCGTGTGAGGTGCGGGCGCCTGCCTTCGTGCCGGACTTCACACACGACAAGCCCTCCTCCTTGGAACCGAGCTGAACCGTGCCCTCCGCGCAGTTCAGCCGCTCCGAAGCGCCTTCAGCCATTGCCGCCGGAGCAACCAGGGTCAGACCGAGGGTCAGCGTTCGCATCAGCTTGGTAGACAGCATCGATTCTCCTTTTCAAGACGCCGGGATTTCCGCGGCATGAATGGGACGCATAGGCCCGGCCGAAATTCAGCGTACCTCTCGTCGGAATGAGCGAGCCCCGCCCCTACAACCGGAGCGGGGCTCGATGACTCACCTGCTCAATCGATTACTGGTAGTTCGACTGATGGCAGACGAAGTTGCCGTCGCTGAAGTAGAAGCCAGCCGAGTTGGTGGTGCTAGTCGCGGCGACGCAGAGGTTGACGATGATCTCCGCGTTGCTGCGGTTGGCGCCAGTGACAATGTAGTTGCCCTCCGAGCGGCTGATGGACGCGTTGAGACGACCACCGTCCGTCTGGACGTAGAAGAAGCGGCTCAGCTCCGTGGAGGTGTCCGGGAACGGCGTGTTGGAGTACGCGTTGATGCGGATGCGCAGACGCTTGGGCAGGTTAGCAGGACAGAACGCAGTGTCCGTCGTCGCATTGACGAAGCCCACCTTGTAGATGATCGGGCCCGTGGTGCCGAGGTCCGCCTTGTTCGGGAAGTCCTTGTAGTTCTGGCACGTCGGCGCGGGCGGCGCGGAGCAGGTGCCACTGGAGCAGATCTGGCCGTAAGCGCAGGTGGACAGGCCCTCGCCGGTGCAGCTCGCGGGCCCGGTGTCACCCTCTTCGCACTGGCCGGTGCTGACATTACAGGTCCGGTCGCCGGTGCACTCAGTGTCGGACGTGCAGGCCGTCACGCAGACGTTGTCCAGGTTGGAGCAGACCAGGCCCGTGGACTCAGAGTCCGTGCCACCGTTGCAGAGCACGTCCGTGGAGCACTGGCAGATGCTCGTGGTCGACGTGCCGCCCAGCGGGGCGCAGGTCTTCGCCGTGGAGGGGCAGTCCGAACCAGAGTTACAGGTCTGCACGCAGACTTGGGCGGTCGGGTGACAGATCTCCGACTCGCCGCACTCGTCGTTGCTGGTGCACGCGCCCGGGGACGTTGAGTCGTCACCGCAACCAGCCATGAGACCGCTCATCGCGCCAAGCGCAGTGAGCACCAACATCATCTTGCGAAGCTGCATGTTGAGATTTCCTCTTGTTTGGAACGCCGCCCGGGGGGCCTCCGGCCACTGACTACAGGCCCCAACAACCATGCGAGCAAGTGAGGCTTAGTCCCGCCCGTCCAGACGTGTCAACGAGTGTCGACGCCACCTGGACGGCTGCTCGGCCACGAAATTCACCCTTCGCGCAAGCAGACAGCGGGAGCGGAGGCCATCGCGACGTTCATGTCGCGATAGCCTCAGTGGACGCTCCCCACCGCTCAGAAGGTGAACGGGAAGTCGATGGGCTCGCCCTGCCGCTTGTGACGCGGGAAGGACCAGCTCTTGATGAGCCCGGAAATGCAGCTCGCCATGTAGGTGGTGCGGAACTCATCCGTGCGGCACGACACCGCGCTCGTCTTGCCACTCGTCTGGATGGTCCAGCGCATCACCAGCTTGCCGCTCAACGACGGATCCTTCTTCTTCTGCTCGTTGACGCACTTGATGATGGCCGGCTTGTTGGCCAGCACCACCGCCATGATGTCCGACTGCTGCAGCCGGTCCGGAACCCCGCCCCCAGGCTCAGGAGGGACGTAGGCCGTCGGACGCGCCGACGACGGCTTCGCCTCCGGCGCCGACTTCTTCGTGCCGAAGAGCTCGTCGAAGTCATCATCCGAATCGCTCGACGAGGGCCGCTCCGCACGCGCCGGCGCGGACGCGCGCGGCTCCGAGTCCTCCCGGCGCGACGACGACGAGGTGCGTCGATTGGTGGGCCGCTCGGCCTTCGCCACCGCCGTCTCCGCGGGCTTCGGCGTTTCAACCGGAGGCGGCGTCGGCGTGGCCACGGGCGCCGCCGCGACGGCCGTGGGCGGCGTCTCCGGCGGAGGCGTGTTCACCGGCGCCGCAGCGACCTCCGTGGGCGGGGGCGGAGGCGCCGTCGCGGAATTCACGGGTGGCTGAGCGGCCGCCACGGGAGCCGTGTTCGCCTGAGGAGGCGGAGGGCTGCTGGGTGTCGGCGACGGCGTGGCCACGGGCGTCGCCGCGACGACCGGGGGATTCGCCTGTGCCGCGTCCGCGCCAGACCCGCCCTTCAGGAAGAGCGCCGCGGCGCCACCTCCGACCAGGAGCAGCCCCGCGGCAATGCCAACGAAGAGCCCCGTCTTGCCCTTGCCCCCACCCTGCGGCGGATAGGGAGCCGGGTAGCTCGGCTGCGGCGGGTACGGCGCGGGCATGGGCTGCGCATACTGCGGCCCCGGCTGATGCCCATACGGCATGGGCGCCGGCTGCGGATACTGCTGCATGGGCTGCTGCCCATACGGCATGGGCGAGGCCATGGGTTGCGCCATCGGCACTTCCGCGCCCCGCAGAGACGGCGAGGACACCGGCTCCGGCGGCGGCATGGGCACGTCCAGCAGTCGCGACTGCGACACTGGCTCCCGGCCCAGCGCGGGCGCGGGCGTCGGAGGCGGCTTCGACAGCGCGTCGTTCTCTTCCTTCACCAGCGAGGCCAGCACGCTGGCCGCGGACGGCTTCCAGCCCACGGCCTCCTCGGAAGCGCCCGCGGGCCCGGAATCACCACGCGCCCCCTTGCCCGCGCTGAAGGCGGACTGCACGGGGCCCGAGGACACCGCGGGCGTCGAGCCGGACACAGGCTCTGGCGCGACGATGACGGGCTTGGAGGGCCGCGGCGCCAACACCGACGCCAGCTCCGCCGTCTCCGACAACGGAATCCAATCACTGAAGCCCGAGCGCCAGCAGAGGCTGTCCGGGCCCACCTCGCCGCGGTCCCACAGGTCCTTGACCTTCTCGACGTTGAAGGGGCCGACCTGCTTCTCGTCGATGGCCACGTACCACTCGTGCGCCGCCGCGTTGGCCTTGGCTTCTTCCTTGTCCGGCTCGGCCTCCGCTTCGGCCAGCTTGCGCACGTTCTCCGCGGACGCTTCGCGCGCGGCGGCTTCGTTCGCGGCCTCGGTGGGAATCTTCTGCGTGCCGGAACTCAGCACCTGGTCGAAGACGGCGCCAATCTCGTCCTCTTCCACGTCGGTGAAGAGACCGCCTTCGGGCGGCGTGCCCAGCGTCGCCGGCATCGTGGCGGCGGACGCGTCACTCCCCTTGCCCACGTCAGTCGAGGCGGAAGCCTCGGAGGTCGAAGACTCAGACGCGGAGTCCTTCGCGGCCGTCGCGCCAGCGGGACGCACGGTGATGGTGTGGCCGCACTTCTTGCAACGAACCTTGACCCCTTTGGGGCCAATCTTGTCGTCGCTGATCATGTACTGCGCGCGGCAGCTGTCGCAGACGAAACGCATCGTTCCCGTAAGCCTCGGAAATGACGGGAGAAATCCCGCCTGAATCGTAGAAGTGGCAGACGGAGGGGTCAAGGTTCGGAGCCAAGTCCGCCCGCCTGCCTTTTAACGTACGACCCCACGTCGGGGTCTGTCCCTACCTGCGCACCTGTACCTCCACGTGCGTACCCACGGCGACGCGCAGCTCGTGCAGGTCCTCGGAGGTGGCGAACACCAACAGTTCTCGCAGCTTGTTACGCACCGGGACGCGGAAGGCGGAGCCCGTCTCGCCCTGCACCATGCGGCGCACCGGCTCCATCTCTCCCGCAGCGAGCAGACCCGCCCGCGCCGCGGTGAGCTCCGCGCCCTCCAGGTACTGCCGCACTGCCTGCGGCGTCGCGGTGGGCAACCAGGCACGCGCCGCCTTCGCCAGCACCGCGCGGTCCGGCTCGTTGAGGCTCCGCTCCAGCAGCCGACGCTCCGGCTCCACCAGGTGCTGCGCTTCCGCGATGCGCACGTTGCCCACAACGAGGCTCAGCGCCGCCTGGAGGATGGCCTCCAGCCGCTCGGGGGCCACGCGCTGGCTGAAGGCCAGCTCGGAGCGCGCCAGCGCCAGGGTGCGGCCCAGGAGGTAATAGACCTCCTTCTGGCCCTGCTCCGCGAAGTACTTGCCGCCCACGCGCAGCGAGGCCGGGTGCGTCTGGAGCAACTCCACGTTGATGAGCGGCTCGGGCGCCGGCTCGTTGGAGCGCTTCGCCATCCGCTCGCGCGTCGCCACGAGGAAGGGCGAATACAGCTCCACCGCCTCCATGCCCAGCACGCGCGCCACGTACCGATAGTGGTGGACGTGGTACTCGGGCGCACTGGCCACGTCGATGCGGTGGCGCTTGGGCACCAGTTGGTACTGCTGGGACGGCACCGCGTACAGGTGCCCCACCTTCGCGAAGAGGAGGCCCAGCAGCTCCGCTAGCGGGCCGCGCGCCTTCGGATGGAACAGGTGGTTGTGCCACAGCTGGTCGTTCAGCGGACGCGGCTCCACCTTCTCCTTGTTCTTCGCGTAGGGCCCCAACTTGGTGAGGATCTCCTGCTCGTCCTCCCCTGCCTCGCCCAGCAGACCGGACACCGCCTGCGCGGCGAGCCAGGCGCCATCGTAGTTCTTGCGCAGCGCGGACAAACGCACCAGCGCGCCCACCACCTTGCGCGGGTCCGTCGTGTTCGGCAGCGCGCGGCGGAGCGCGGCGATGGCCTCGTCCTCCCGGCCCGGCATCTGTCCGGCGAGGTCCGCGAAGGCCTCCTGCACCGCCGCGTCTTCGGGCAGGCCCTTGGCGGCCACGCCGTACGCGGCCACCGCGCCTTCCGGGTGCTTCAGCACCTGGAGGTACAGGTCGCCGAGCGCGCGCCACAGCGCCATGCGCGCCACGTGCGTCTCCGGCGTCTTGGGCAGCCGGCCCAGCATCTTCGTGTAGTTCTCCTCCAGTTGCTTCCACTGGCGCGCCGCGCCGAGCATCGCCTCCAGCGCGCTGAAGGCCTCCACGAAGCGCGGGTCCAGGTCCAGGGCGGCGTTGAAGGCCTCGGTGGCGCCCTCCACGTCCTTCAGGTCATCGCGGCGCAGCTCGCCCAGCGCGAACCAGACGCGCTTGGCCTTGTGCGGCTCCAGGCCCAGCGCGGGGAGCGCCAACATGCGCGCCAGCACGTCCGCCGCCTTCTGGCCCTGACGCGTCTCGCGCAGCAGGACGTAGAGCTGGTCCATCACCTCCGGCGCGTCCGGCTGGGACTTGAGCGCGTTGGTGAAGGCGTCAATGGCCATGTACGGGTCGTGCAGCTCGTCACGCGCGATGCGGCCCAGCTCCAGGCACACCTTCGCGCGGGCCTCGCCCTCCAGCACACCCACCAACTGCTGCCGCAGCTCGGCGGACTTCTCGTACTGGCCCTGCTTCTCCAGGAGCGCCACCAACGCGCGCAGCGTCGGCTCGTGGCCCGGATCGATGGCCAGCGCCTTCTCGAAGTGGTTCTGCGCGCGGTCCGTCTGGTTCAGCGCGGCGTGGATGTCGCCGAGCTGCCAGTACACCTCCACCACCTCCAGGTCCGTCAGCTCCTCGCGGTGGTGGATGAGGATGGTCTGGAAGACCTTGAGCGCGCCTTCGTAGCGGCGCGTCTGCACCAGCAGGTTGCCGTAGCCCTCCAGCGCGGGCAGGTACGTCGCGTCCAGCTCGTAGGCCTTCTCGTAGCAGCCCAGCGCCTTGTCACGCTTGCCCAGCTTCTCCGCCACGTAGCCCAGGCGGTAGAGCTGACGGCAGAGGTCCGCGGCGGAGACGGAGTCCTTGTCCGCCACCGCCATCTCCGCCATCTTCCGCGTGACGATGTCCAGCATCCGCTCGCCGGAGGCCCAGTCCTCATGCGCGATGTACACGTCCGACAGCGGGCGCGCGGCCTCCAGGCTGTCCGGGATGTGCTTCAGCGCTTCCTGCCAGTAGCCGGTGGCGGTGTCCCGGTCCTCGCGCGTCTCCGCGTGGTAGCGCGCGACGTCCAGCAACGCGCGGCCCTTGGCGGCCGGGTCCTCGGTCTGCTCCGCCTCCTGACGCAGGGTCTGCTCGTAGCCGCTCCAGTCCTTCTCCTGCTCCTGGATGCCCTTGAGGGCGCGGATGCTGGGCAGGTGGCCGGGGTCCACCGCGAGCGCCTGCTGATAGGCGGTCCGGGCGCTGCCCGTGTCCATCAGCATGTCCTCGTTGATCTTGCCCAGGCGGTAGTACAGCTCCACCGCGTCCTTTGACTGCCCGGCGAGCTCCGCCTCCTTCGACAGCATCTCCAGCGCGAAGGGCCAGTTGCCGCTGCGCTCGTACATCGTGCCCAGCGCGTGCAACGCCGGACGGCACTCAGCGTCCACCGCGAGCGCCGCGTGGTAGTTGTTCACCGCGCGGTCCAGCGCCTTGAGCTGCTGGTACTGGACGTTGCCGATGTCCACGTAGAGCTCGGCCTGCTCCTGCGGGCTGACGGCCAGCGCGAGCTGCCGCTCGTACGCCGCGATGAGGTCCTCCCACCGCGCCTGCGCCCGGCGCAGCCGGATGAGCGTCTTGATGGCCTGGACGTTCTGCGGATCGATGGCGAGCACGCTCTCCACGCAGACGTCCGCGTTCGCCGGGTTCTGGTACTTGTCCTCCCAGATGGTCGCGCTGCGGAAGAGGACGCGAATCTTCTCGCGCCAGTCCTCGCTCAGCTCCAACATCCGCTCGTAGATGGCGAGCAGGTCCGCCGGGTGGTCCAACCGCGTGTGGAGCCGCTCCAGCGAGTCCAGCGCCTCGCGGTTGACGGGGTCCAGCTCCAGCGCCTGCCGGTACGCGGCCACCGCCGACTCGTCGTCGCCGATGTCACGCTCGTAGACGCCCGCCACCTCCACCTGGATGCGCGCGCGCTCCTCGATGCTGTCCGCCAGGTCCCTGGCCCGAAGCAGCGTGGACGCGACGTCCGGCCACGACCGCTGACGACGGTACAGCGCGGTGAGCACGCCGAGCGTCTCCGCGTCGGGCTCGAGCTCCAACGCACGCAGCAGCGCGCTGGCGGACTCGACGGGGTCCTCCAACTGCTCGTCCCAGACGCGGGCAATCTCGCGGAGGATGCCCTTGCGCTGCTCGATGGAGCCGGCGGCCTCCAGCTTCTGCTCCAGCGCCACCACGTACTCACGCTGACGGCCACGCCGCTGGAACACCGCGGCGAGCCCATCCAGCGCGGTGGCGTTGGTCGGGTCGAACTCGAGAATCTTCCGGAACGCCGCTTCCGCCGCCTGCGGGTCATCCAGGTGCGTGTCGTGGACACGCGCCAGCGTCGCGTAGAGCCGCTCGGCCAGTGCGCCACGCGGCAGCTCGTCGGCGACCTCCTCGTAGACGGCGGCCAGCTCCTCGTGGCTGCCCGTCTCGTCGGCCAGCCGCTCCACCTCCTCGCGCAGCGTGTCGTCCGACGCGTCCAACTGGAGCGCACGGCACAGCGCCAGGAAGGCCACGTCCTTCTGTCCCAGCCGCGCTTCCTGCACCCGGGCCAGCTCGCGCAGCGCGGCCAGCTTCTCCTCGTCCGTGACGAGGTGGGGCATGTAGCGGTCCATCACCTGGGCGTACGCACGCCAGTCGTTGTGCGTCCGGTACAGGTCGCACGCGCGCTCGTAGGCGGTGCGGTTGGCGGGGTCCAGCTCGAGCACCTTCTCCAGCGCGCCCGAGGACAGCTCGGGCTTGCCGCCCTGCCCCACCCACAGGTCCGCCACCGCGAAGTAAGCAGCGACAGCCTGCTCACGCTCCTCCGTCAGGAGGTGCACCTGCACCTTCAACTCCAGCGCGCGCACCGCGTCGTTCCACGCACGCAATGAGACGAAGAGCTCGTGCACGCGGTCCAGCTCGGGAACCTGGTGCGGCTCCACTTCCAGCGCGCGCCGGGCGGCGTCCAGGGACTCCTCGCGGCGGCCCATGCCGGCCAGGACTTCCGCCAGGCGCAGACGCAGCGCCTTCACGCCGTCACTGCTCTCCTGAAGAGGAATCAGCCGGCGCAGCACGCCCACCAACTCTTCACGCTGGCCCGTCTCGTCGTACAGCTCGCGCAGCGTGTCGAGCACGCCACGGTGACGTGCATCCCGGTCCAGCGCGGCCTTGAAGTACGGCACGGCCTGTTCCGGCTGCTTCAGCAGGCGGTACACGACGCGGCCCAGGCGCTCATTGAGCCGCACGACCTCGCGGGGGTCCAGCGTCACCGCCAGCCGGCCCTCCAGCAGCTCACGCAGGTCCTGCGGCCGGTCGGCGCGCTCGTAGAGAGACTCCAGCGCGGAGAAAGCCTGCTCGTTGCGCGCGTTCTTCGCCAGCAGCTCGCGGTACAGGTCGATGGACCCGCCCAGGTCCGCCAGTCCTTCGGCGGAGACCTGCGCCATCTTCGCCAGCACGCGGTCGCGCTCGGCGCCAGACACCTTCTCCGCCTGGAGCTTCAGGATGCCGTAGAGCTTCTCCGACGCGCCCGCCGACTCGTAGATGCCCTCCAACAGCCGCGCCGACGCGAGGTGCTCCGGGTCCAACGCCAGGATGCCTTCGTAGGCACCCGCCGCGCGGTCCGGGCTGTCCAGCCGCTCCTGGTAGAGCTGGCCCAGGCGGAACAAGTAGCCCACCCGGTCCGAGGGCTCCGTCACGCCAGCGACCAGTGCCTCCAAGATGCCCGCCAGCTCCGGCCAGGCCTCCAGTTGGAGGTACAGCCTGTCCAACGCCACCAGCGACGGCTCCTGCACCGTGGGGTGCAGCGTGCGCGCACGCTCGTAGTAGGAGATGGCGCGGTCCGAGTCGCGCAGCTTCGTCTCCAGCATCTGTCCCAACCGGAGGCAGACCTGCGCGGCATCCGCGGCCTCGGCCACGCGCGGCAGAGCCTCCTCGTACGCGGCCAGCAGCTCGTCATAGCTGGCGGACGCATCTGCCGCGTTCTCCAACCGAGCACGGACGGCGGCGTCGTTCGGGTCTTCCTTGAAGGCGCGGAAGAGGGCCAGGAAGGCCAGCTCCGACTCCTCCTGGGACTCCCGCAGCGTGGCCAGCTCGCCCAGGAGCGCCTTGCGCTCGAATGCGTCGCCCGACACGCCCACGCGCGTCTCGATGACCTGCGCCAGGCGCGTGATGTCGCCGCTGATGCGAAGGGCACGCAGCAACGTCTCCACCGCGAGCAGGTTCTGCGGCTCGCGGGCCACCAGCGCCTCCATGCGGCCCACCGCGCCCGCATGGTTGGCCTGCACGGACAGCACCTCGCCGTACAGCGCCAGCGCGCCTGTGCGGTCCAGCAGCCGCGACTCGCGCACGATGGCCAGACGGAACTTCAGTTCCAGTCCCTCCTCCGCGGAAATCAGCGCGATGCGGCGAGCCAGTGCGTCCGCCAGCTCCGGCCAACGCTCCTGCTTCTGGCAGAGCGCCTCCATGCGCTCCAGCGTGGGCAGGTCGTCCGGCTTGAGTTCCAGCAGGCGCCGGAAGGTGGCCAGCGCGCCCAGCGCATCATTGAGCTGCTCCTCCTGCAGCGTGCCCATCTGGAAGAGCACCGTGGCGCGACGCGCCGGGTCCTCCGCCACCGCGAGCTGCCGGCGCAGCACCTCCAGCAGCTCCGTAGGCTTGCCCTGCGACGCCACCAGCCGCACCGTGCCATCCAGCGCTTCGGTGTCCGTGGGCCGCAGCTCCAGCACGCGCTTCCACGACACCAGCGCCTCGGAGGGCTCGCCCAGGTCCGTCTGGATGCGGGCCAGCGCGCGGTACAGCTCGGCGCGTGACGCATCCCCTGCCTTGCCCACCACCTCCGTCAGGATGGCGGCCAGTTCCTCGGGCGCCTCGGCCTTGTCCACCAGCGCGACGCACAGCTCCAACGAACGCAGATCATCTGGCAGCTCGCGCAGCGCGCGCGTGGCGGCCAGGAAGCCCATCTCCGCGTTCTCCAGCGAGCCGGCGTAGATTTCCGCGATGCGGCGCAGCAGCGCTGCGCGCTCCTGCGGCACGGCCTCCGCCGAGGCACGGGACTCCAGCATCTCCACCTGCTTCAGGTGGTTGCCCACCGAGGCGAAGACGGGCTCCAGCGCGCTGGCCGCGGCGCCACGCAGCGGGCTCTCCGAGCGCGCCATCTCCTCCAGCGCGCCCACCGCACCGGCATGCCCCGCCCGGCGCTCCAGCACGGCCTGGTACAGCTCCAGTGCGCCGCGCGGGTCGTCCAGACGCGACACCTTCAGCCGGCCCAAGCGCACTCGAAGGTCGGACGCCTCTTCCTGGGCGCCACGCTCGTCCGCGAGCTGGATTTCCCGCTCGATGTGCTGCGCCAGCTCCGGCCAGCGCTCCATCTCCGCGAGCACCCGCCCCAGCAGCTTCAGCGCGTTGGCGTTCTCCGGCCGCAGTCCGAGGATTTCCCGGTACGACTGCGCCGCCAGCGACTTGTCCGCCAGCGTCTCCTCGGCCAGGTGCGCCAGCTCGAAGAGCAGGTTCACCTGCGAGGACGCGTTCGCCTCGGCCGCCACCTGACGGCGCATGACGAGCGCCAGCTCGCGGTGCGCGCCCGTGCGGCGGTGGACCCGGGCGATGGCGTCCAACACCGACTTGTTCTTCGGGTCCCTGCGCGACATCTCCTCCATCGCACGGACGGCCAGGTCATAACGCTTGAGGCGGTTGTCGTAGATGCCCGCCAGGCGCCGCCACAAGTCACCGGCGAGCGGATCCTGCGCGCCGAGCTCCAGCTGGTCTTCGTAGGCCGCCGCCACCTCCTCGAACGCACCGGAGTCGGCCGCGAGCCGCTCCAGTTCGTCGCGCACCGCGGCTTCCTGCGGCGCCTCGTTGAAGGCGCGCAGGCGTGCGACGAAGGCGAGCGACGTCTGCCCCAGCGCCTCGCGCAGGGTGGCGATCTCCTGGAGGTGCTCCAGCCGCCGCTCGGGCGCCACGCCCGGCAGCAGCACCTCGAGCACGTCCACCAGCTTCCGGGTGTCGTTGACGCCCCGGTAGACAGGCTCCAGCAGGCGCGCCGCTTCGGAGCGAGGCGCCTCGTGCGCCATCAGCCGCTCCAGGCCCGCCACCACCTGTCCGTCTCCAGGCGCCAGCTCCAGCAGACGCCGGTACACCGGCAGCGACTCCGCCGGCCCCACCTCCTTCTCCAGGAGCTGGGCGCGCTTCAGCAGCCAGTTGCGCCGTGCGCCTTCATCCGCGGCGCCATCCGCGAGCTGGTCCAGCACGTCCGCCTGCTCCACGAAGCGCCGGGACTTCGCGTAGAGCTTTTCCAGCGCGAGCAGGCCCTCGGGCACCTTCCGGAGCGCCAGCGCGGAGCGATACGTCTCGATGGCCTTCGCGTCTTCACCCGCGTTCGCGTACGCCTCGCCCGCCTTGAGGAGCAGCCCCACGCGCTCCTCCGGGTCGGTGGCGAGCTGCGCCTGACGCGTGTAGACCTCCGACAGGCTCTTGGCGTTCTCCCCCTTCTCGTACAGACGGGAGAGGGCCTCCAGCGCCTGCCGGTCCTGAGGCGCGTCCGCCAGCAGGCTCTTCCACAGCCGCGCAGCCTCTTCGGGCTGGTCCAACGACTCGCGCAGCTCCGCCGAGCGCCGCAGCAGCTCCAGCGCCGCGGGGTCCCCCGCGTTCAGCTCCGTCGCCGCCGTCTCGTAGATTTCGGCCAGCACCTCGTGAGAGCCCGTCTCGCGCGCCAGCCGCTCCAGGTCCGGCTGCACGCCTTCCCGGTCCAGCCCCTGCGCGAAGGACTTCACCGCGGACATGAACGCCAGCGAGGGCTGGAGCATGTCGCGCTCGTAGATGCGGCGAACCTCTCCCGAGAGGAGGATCTTCTCCACGGTGAGCGCGGAAGTCATCCGCGCTTCACGCAGCGCCACACGGCGGGCGTGGTCGCCCACCTGCACCAGCACCGGGTCGAGCACATCCAGCGCCGCGCCGCTCGCGGGCACTGCTGCCTTCACCCAGGCCTCGAGCGCCGCGCGCGCACCTGGATGGCCCGAATCCTCGGCCAGGATCTTCCGGTAGAGGCCCAGCGCCGCGTTCGGGTCATCCAGGACCGTGCGCTGGAGTTCCGCCAGACGGAAGGAGACTTCACGCCCCTGCGGGCTCTGCCCTTCCTGGTTGCGGCGCAGCGCCAGCGCCCAGGCCAGGTCGGCGTGACGGCCACTCTCGGTGTAGAGCCGGTCCAGGGTCGCCGCGGCTTCACGGCTCGCCGGGTCGCGCTCCGCGATGACGCGCCAGGCGTCCGCGGCGCTCTCCTTGTCCATCAATTTCGTCTCGTGCAGCAGCGCCGCCTCGCGCAAGAATGCCAGCTGCTCGGCGGGCTCCGGCGATGCCGCGGCCAGCTTCTCCAGCACCTCGGCGAGCGCCGCCCATTCCTCCCCCGCGCGATGCAAGCGCTGAAGGGCGCGCAGGCAGTCCAGGTTGCCCGGCTCGATGGCCAGCAGGTCGCGCAGCGCCTTCACCGCGCCGGCCTTGTCGTCCAGCTTCTTCTCCTGCACCTCGGCCAGCTCGCGCAGCAGCGCCAGTCGCGCGGAGCCGACGTCCCCTTCCTCCGCCAGCTCCGCGATGATTTCCGCGTAGCTGTCCAGCGAGTCCGCGTCCTCCGCCGCCTGCCGCGCCGACGAGCGCAGCCCCGCGTCACCGGGCGCCAGGCGCAGTGCGCGCGCCAGCGCCGCGAAGGCCAGCTCCGGCTGCCGCAGGTGCGTCAGGTGCACCTGCGCCGCGTGTCGCAGTGCCTGCACTCGCGCGGCGTCGTCCTTCGCCACTTCCGCCAGAACATCCAACGTGGCCACCAGCTTGCGGTGGTCCTTGGTGCGCTCGAAGGCAGGCACCAGCACACGCGCAGCGGCCTCGCGCGCCGAGCCCGAGGCGAGCATGGCCTCCAGTGCCGCCAGCGCATCCGGGTCCGTGGGGCGCTGGAGCAGGATGTCCGCGAAGCTCTGCACCGCCTCCGCGCTGCCATCCTGCGACTCCTGCAGCAGGTGCGCACGGCGCAGCTTCAGTCGCGCCACTCTGTCCGCGTCACCCGCGGACTCGGCCAGCGCAATCATCCGCGCCAGCGTGTCTCCCAGCTCGCGCGTCCGGCCCGCCTTCTCGTACAGCTCCGCCAGACGCGGCAGATGCCGGCCTTCCTCGGCGCCGTGCGAAAGCGCGGACTGCAGCGCCTCGGCCGCCTGCGCATCGCGTCCCAGCTCCGAGTTGAGGTCCACCAACTGAAGCAGCAGCTCCAACCGCTCCTGCCCACGCGCGCCCTGGATGCGCTTGCGCAGCAGTCCTTCCGCGTCCGCGGACCGACCCGCGCGCCCGTACAGACGCACCAGCCGCTGCAGCACCGCGTTCGACTCGGGCGCACGGGTCACCGCCGCTTCCAGCGCCGCGATGGCCTCCGCGGCGAGCGCGCCCTCTTCCGCCAGGCTCGCGGCCTCGAGCAGCAACGGCACGGCCACCGCGGGGTCCTCGGACTCGGAGGCCAGCGTGCGCAGCACACGCCCCAGCTCCGCGTGCGCGGACAAGTCCCTGGCCAGCCTCAGCGCCTCCGCGCGGGTGCCCTCGTCCTTCGCGTCCTCGCGCAGCGCGCGCACCTGGACGTCGAAGGCCGCGCGGCTGTCCGCGAGCTGCTTCTCATGGATGCTGGCCAGCAACGAGAACAGGCGCTTGCGGGCCGTGGGCTCCGTCGTCACCTCCAACTGCTGCTGGAGCGCCGCCACCTGCCGCTGGTGGTCGCCGCTGCGGCCGTAGTGCGCCGCCAGCGCCTCTGTCACCTCCGCCGTGCGAATGCCCGCCGCCGCCAGCCGCTCCAGTCCGCCCACCACCACGCCGGTGGAGACGTTCTCGGAGAGCAGGCCGAGGAACAGGTCCGTCGCGTCCTCCTGACGCCCCAACCGCTCGGCGTACAGCTTCGCCTGGCGCGCCGTCCACTCGTTGCGCTCCAGCTGCGTCTCCGCCAGGCCCGCCAACCGTCCCGCGAGCGCCGCTGCCTCGTCGAACTTCGACAAGGCCACGCACAGCGCCTGCAGTCGCTGCACGCCCGCCGCATCCTCTGGCGCGAGCTGCACCAACTGACGCGCCAATGGCTCCAGGTCCTCGGGCGCCGCGCCGGCTGCCTCGCGCCGGGCCACGTCCGCCTCCAGCCGCGCCTTCGGGTCGTCCGCGAGCGCCGCGGCCGCCTGCAGCGACTTCACCGCCTCCACGGCGGCCGCGTCACCCGGCGCGCGTGCCAGCACTTCCCGCCATGCGGCCTCCGCGCGCGACGGGTCCGCCAGGGGGCCCTGGAGCAACTGGGCCAACTGCCGCCAGATCGTTGCCGCCACCTCCGCCACCGGCGCCGCTTCCGCCGCGCGTTGCAGGGCTAGCGCCAGCGCGGGCTGCACCTGGGCCTTCTCCGCGTGCTCCACCACCGTGCCCAACAGCAGCGGACGGCCCGGATCCAGCTCCAGGGCGCGCGACAGCACCTCGAAGGCCCCGCGCGCGTCGTCCTTCTCCTCGAACATCAGCGCGAGCGCTTCGCAGAAGGCCACCCGCTCCGGGCGCGGACGTGGCGCCAGCAGGGCCAGGTCCAGCAGCGGCACCACGGCTTCCAGCTCGTCGTCCTCGGCCAACAGCCGCGCCAGTTGGAAGGCCGCCAACGCCTGCGTGGGGTCCAGCTTCAGCGCCGCTTCCAGGTGCTCACGCGCGGCGTCCGCGTCCTTGAGCTGCGTCAGGAACAGGTCCGCCAGCCGCAGCCGCATGCCCGCCTGGGTGGAGCGGTCCTTCACCGTGCCCAGATAGCGCTCCAGCACCGCGACGGCTTCCGGAGCCCGGCCCTTCTCCAGGAGCTGCTCGGCCGCCAGGCTGGCCGCGTCCGCGCGGGACGGGTCCGCCGCCACGGCCTTCTCGAAGGCCGCCAGCGCGCCGTCCGCGTCGTTCATCCGGCCAAGGCGCAGCGTGCCCACGCGCAGCCACAGGTCCACCTGCGCGGTGCGGTCCTTCACCTCGCCCGCCATCGCCTCGATCTGCTCGATCGCCGGCGCGAAATCACCGCCCGAGCGCAGCGTCAGCTTCTCGATGAGCGACAGGCCTTCGGGCATGCCCGGCCACAGCAGGAAGCAGCGGTCCAGCGCCTCCTTCACCTTCGCAGCCGCGCCCGGGTCGTACCAGGCGAAGAGCTTCGCCACGAGCAGCGACAGGCGCGCAGCGCTCTTCCTGTCGCGCTCCTCCAGCGACATGCTGCGCAGCATCCGCACGCGGTCACGCCACGTCTGCTCGAAGCGCTGCAACGCGCGCGCGGTCTTCTCCAGCCGCGCGTTCTGCGGCTCCAACGCCTGGGCGACATCCACCACCCGCTGCGCCAGTTCATGCTCGGTGGGGTCGTCCACCAGCCGCTCGGCGAGCGCGGCGTACTCCTCCGCCATGCCCGCGTCCCCCAGCGCCGCGCGCTCGCGTTCCAAGGCCTCGAAGGCCGGCTGGAAGCGCTCTTCCGACAACAGCAACTGACGCACGCGCCGGAAGGTGGCGCGGTCCGGCTTCGCGCGCGCCGCACGCTGCAGGCACAGCACCGCGCGGTCGCGCCGGAACAACTTCTGCTCGTAGACGTCGGCCGCCTTCAGGTAGTGGCCCGCGCACTCCTCGCCCTGCGTGACGCCGCCCAACCGCTCCAGGACGTCCGCCAGCGCGGCGCCATCCTGCCGCGACTCGTGCAGCCGCTTCAGGCCTCGGAGCGCGGGGAGCGGATCCTTCGCCACCAGCAACGCGCGCTTGAGCAGTTCCTCCGCGCGCTGCGTGTTGCGCTGCCGATCATGCGCGAGCTCCGCGGCGCGGCACAGCAGGCGCACCGCTTCATCGGAGACGACATCGCGCGAGCGCCCCTCGTAGAGGCGAATCAATTCCTCGACACGGCCGGCCTTGTCGAGTGCCGCTTCGGTTTCGACGAAGGTGCGGTCATCGGACACGCGCAGCGTGGGACGCGACGAGGGCGTGGGCTGTTGCATGGAGGGGCGGGCCTTGGAATGGAAAGAAAAAGCAGCGAGGGCGCCAGAGACCGGAACTCTACCGGTCGCCAGCGCCCCCGAGCAATCCTGCAAAACCCGCCAAACGGCGGGAATCATTGGCCTTCTTGCTACCCGGCCGAGGGGGCATCAGGCGGCGTCTCGCCACCTTCGCCACCCTCGCTTCCGTCCGCCGCATCCGCCGCGGGGGCCTGGGCAGGTGCGGTCGTCTCCGGAAGCGCCTTCGCACGCTCCACACCCGCGCTGTCGTTCAGCTGAGTGTAGAGGGCAATGGCCTTGTCACGCTGCTGCAGCTCCTCCGCGAGCTGAGCGGCGCGAGGCAGGTTGCCAAGCTTCTCGTGGAGCGGGAGCGCCTTGTCCTTGCGGCCAGCGCCCTCCCACGCCTCGGCGGCGGCGGCGAGGTCACCCAGCAGCTCCAGCCACCGGGCGCGGCCGGCCGGCTTCTGCTCCTGCTCGGCCCGGGCCAGCTCCTTCTGCGCCAGCTCCTTCGCCTCGTCGTCCAGCTTCAGACGCTGCATGAAGTGGAAGGCCTTGGGCGGAGGCAGCGGGCTGAGGACCTCCACCGCCTCGCGGCGCTGGCCCACGGCCGCCAACAGGGTGGCGGCACCAAGCCGATCACCCCGCTCCACCAGGCTCTTCACCTCGAGCCCACGGATGCGGTTGGCGCTGGCGATGTCCCGGGCGCGCTCGTACGACTTGCGCGCCAGGGTGAGCTTCCCGGAACGCTCGTAGGCGAGCGCCGCCTGGTCGAACTGACGGGCGCGCTCATAGAGGCGGGCCACGTTCTCGAAGTCACCCTTGCCGACGAAGTGCTCCATGAGGAGTTCGTAGGCGCCGGCCTTCTCCAGCGTGGGCGCGAGCTGATCCGGCGGCAGCGTCCCCACCAGACGGCGGGCCGTGTCGTTGTCGCTCCCGGCCAGGGCGTTGCGCAGGGCGCTCTTGAGGTCGCCACCCGCCTCGAAGAGGCGAGCCGCCTCCGCGAAGGAGTTGTTGCGCTCGTGCAGCCGGCCCGCGTCGCGGGTACGGCCCATGGTCTCGAGCTGCTTCGCCTGCTCGTCCCAGGTGCCCGTCAGCTCCGGCAGCGGACGCTCGCCACGCTCCGGGCGCTCGGCACGCTCCGGACGCTCACCCCGGGCAGGACGCTCGCGGCGCTCCGGACGCTCACGACGCTCACCCGAAGCGGCACGCTCACCGCGCTCGGGCCGAGGGCCACGCTCACGGCGCTCCCCGCGCTCGGGACGCTCACGGCGCTCCTCGGAGCGAGGCGCCGCGACGGGCTCCTCGGCCTCGGGACCGGGCTGACGGCCGCTGGCCGCGAAGGCCGCCTCCGCGCGCTCGGCATCACCCGCGGCACGCCAGGCCTGACCGACGAGGAAGATGACGTCCGTCCACGCATCGAACTTCTCTCGCGCCGCGTCCACGGCGGGAGCAGCGGCCTCGGCGGGCGCGGCGGCCTCACCCTCGGCGGCGGCAGGTGCCTCGGCGGGCGCCCCACCCTCGGCGAGAGCCTCACCCTCGGTGGGCGCGGCGGCCTCCACCGGGGCCGGCGCCTCGGAGGGAGCAGCGGCCTCCGCGGCGGCGGGCGCCTCGGGCGCGGCCGGCTTCGGCTGACGCTGCACGCGCAGCAGCGTGGTGATGAGGCGGCCACGCGTGTTCAGGTCCAGGTCGTCCAGCGACTTCAGCCGCATAGGCCGAAGCGAGCGGACAATGGCCTGCAGCGGCGCCTTCTCCGCCCCGAAATCCGTCTTGGAGAGCGCCTTCTCCAGGATGCTCAGCTCGGAGATGACGCGCTGGCCAGGGCCCACGGGGCCCTCTTCGCGATCACGCCCGCGGCCACGGCCATCTCCACGCCCACGGCCGTCACCGCGTCCGGGCCCGCCACGGCCACCAAAACCACCCGGTCCGTCACGGCGAGGACCTTGGCCCGGTGCACCCCCGTCACGACCACGCCCACCCGGGCGCGGCCCACCGCTTCCATTCTCCTGAGGCACGTCTTTCTCCCGCTAGAACGCGTAGCGAATGTTCGGCGCCACCGCGAACCCGAACGAGCCCCCGGAGACGAGGTACTGCCCCGTCACCTCGAGCCCTACGGAAAAGTGGCGCAGCCGTGTGTAGTACTCCACTCCGGGCCCGGCAAACACAAGAATGTCGGAATCGGGGAGGAGCCGCTGCGGCGAGAACATCGCATAGCCAGCACCTGCACGGAGATAGAACCAGGTGCGCTTCACTTCCTGACTGTCAGCGAACCCCACCAGGCGAGCACGCAACACCGCGCCGGGGATCAGGGTGGAGAAGTCACCCGACACCGCGCCGCCGGAGTTGCCCACGTACTGAGCGCCCGTCCGCACGCTCGAGCCCATGAGGAACAGGCCGACGGACACGTGCTCGCCCAGGTCCACGCCCACCTCCACCTGCGCCATGGGCCCGGAGGAGAACGGACGCGGCGTGCCTTCGGCCGCCGGCGGGTTGGTGATGAACAGGGGGCCACCGAGCACCGCGAAGTAGATGCCTCGCTCGATTTCATCGAACGTGACAGCCGGGCGGTCACCCTGGGCAGTGGTGGGCTGCTGGGCGCTCGCGACCGTGGGGAGAACGAACGAAGCGCACAGGGCAAGTGAGGCGAGGGCTTTCATGCGGTCCTGACGTTGGCCCGGCCCCCTCGGGGGAGTGGGAGCCGGGGAAAGGCGCGGTGGGCAGACCTGCGTCAGGCCTGCCCACCCGGAGAAAGGCCACCCGGCGCTATTCGCCGGACTGCTTGAAGATGAACGGATACGTGACGACCACCACGCCGCCGCCCTTCGGCTCGGGGAACTTCCAGGTGCGAACACGTCCGGCCACGCACGTCTCCAGCTCCGCGTTGGCCGCCGTGGACTGCGCCACCGACGACGAGGCGACCGAGCCATTGCCCGCGATGACGAACTTCACCGCCACCTTGCCGCCCAGCTTCGGGAAGCGGTTGAGGAGGCTCTCGAAGCAATAGCGGATCTGTCCGCGGTTGCGATGGATGACCTGGCGGATGAGCTCCTTGTCCAGCGAGCCCATGACCTCCGGGTCGGACGAGGTGATGCCCACGTCGACGCTCTGCTTGCCGCCCAGCACGCCCACGCCGCTGCCGTAGGTGCCGGTGCCGCCGCCACGGCCCTTGGTGCCAATGCCGCCAATGCCGATGGTGTCACCCGTGCCGCCGCCGCCGCCGCTCGTGCCGCGCAGCCCCATGCCACCGAAGCCACCGGAGTTGCCCGCCTTGGCGCCGAACATGTTGCCCATGGCGCTCTTCAGGTCGCCGCCCAGGCCGCTCTTGCCGAACACCGTGGAGATGCCGCCCTTGCCGCCGCCGAAGATCTTCGCCGTCAGCGCGCGCGCCTCGTCCTTCTTGTTCGGGTCACCCTTGGGCGCGGTGCGATTGTTGGTCTTGGGCGCCTCCTTCTTGCCCATCTGACCTTCGTCGCCGCGGTTCTTCGCCGCCATCTCCCCGCTCTTCTTCTGCTCCTTCTGCTGGTTGAGGCGCTCGAGGAACTTGTTCTTCTGCGCCTCCGGCGGCTTGATGATGAGCTTGGCGATACGGGCGTTGTCCGCCGACAGCTCGTCCGCGTATTCGTCCCCCGCGACGGTGCGGTTCATCGCGGTGATGACGAACGCCGTCGCGATGAAGAACAGCACCAGGAAGATGTTGAGCGCGGTGTAGTCCATGGACTCGCCCAGCGGCACCACGATGCGCTTGGGCACGGGCTGGAAGGCCACCTCAAGCGTCACGCCGCCCAGGTCCACCCAGATGAAGTCCTCCGCGTCCAGCGTGAGCGAGTACGCCTCGCCCTCATGCGAGGCCTTGCCGGACTCGATGACGGCCTTCAGGTCCAGCGTCTCGCCCTTGCGGGTGAGCTCGCCCTTCATCTTCGCGGTGAAGCGAACGGTGAAGGACTGGCCGTCCGAACGAACCGCGTCGAACTTCGGGGCGCCCAGGCGGGCGTCACCCATGACAAAGTCCACGCCCGCGGCGCTGCCGACGACGAAGGCCCCCTTCCTACCGGGAGCCATGAAGAACTCGCCCACGCGCTGGTCACCCCACGCGAAGCGCAGGCCCACGCCCAACGGGCCGCTGGACTTCGTGCGGCGAACCGTTCGCACGCGCGGCGCGGCTTCCTCCGGCGCTGCCACGACGGGGGCCGGCGCGGGCTCGGCGGGAGCGGCCACCGGGTTCTGCTGGGTGGCGGCGAAGGACGGGTCGATGGCACCCACGGCCGGAGCGGCCACCGCGGCCTGCGCCAGGCTCTCGGCCGGCGCCGGCGCCGCGATGACCGGATTCTTCTCCGTCACCACCTCCGAGCTGGCCGCCGCGGCCGCCAGGTTCACCGCGGCCACCGCGGCCGGGTTTTCCAGACGGATGGTGGTGCCACCCACGCGGATTTCATCGCCGAAGGAGAGGAGCCCCTTGGTGACGCGCTTGCCGTTGACGTACGTGCCCTCGACGCTGCCCATGTCGATGATGGACATGGCGCCGTCGCTGGCGACCTCGATGACGGAGTGGATGCGGCTGACCTTCTCATCCTCCAGGCACAGGTGCGCCGAGGAGAGACGGCCAATCTTGATGATGTCGCGCTCGTAGTCCTTGGAGGCGACCAGCGAGTCGCCCTTGAAGACCTTGAGTGTCAGAGGAACGGCCATGGGGGCTCCAACGTAAAGTGGGTACGGCGTCAGACAACGCGCGCGGCGGTGGGTTCCCGCCGCGTTGTGGCGCTGGCTACAGCTCGCCCACGGACTGCATCACCTTGTCCTCGAAGTCCTCGCGGATGCGGATGAGGTTCGAGTGCTTCACCCGCTCACGCGCATCGATGTACTCGCCATCCGGCTTCGTGAGGTCGCCCTCGATGGTGTCGTCCTCGAAGTCGATGTTGGTCGTCTTGGAGTAGCGCACATTGCCCTCCCCTGGACCACCCGGGTTCGAGCCCTCGTCCTGGGCCAGGGCGGGCGTCACCGCGAGCACCGCACACAGCATCAACGCCTTCCGCATCACTGCCTCCCGGAAGGGACCCGAAGGCCCCTTCGCACACCGAATCCCCGGATGAGGGGGAAACACAAGGTTCGCATCATCCCCCGCGCCCCCGCCACAGCGAAGGCACTCGGGGGCGTCCCAACTTTCACAGCAGGTCGTCTTCCGGCTCCCCGGGTTCCGCCGAGCCTGCATTCTTCTGGTCGGAGTTTCCGTTTACGGGGGCGGGCGCTGGCGGCGTGTTGCCGCTGGCGGGAGTGACCTGGGGCGCGGGGCCCGTGCCGGAAGCCGGCGTCGCGGTGGTGGCGGGCGGGTTCGCCGTCCCGGCCGCCTTCTCCGCGGCCTGCATCTGGGCCTGCTGCTGCTTCTGCAGCTCCTCCATCTGCTTCGCCTGCTCCTCGGCGAACTTGGCCTCGCGCTTCGCGTTGACGACGACCTCCACTTCGCGCAGCAGGGCGAACACGGGGGCCTCGGCGGGCAGCGCCACCTCACCGCCGGCCATGGCGATGTACTTGCGGTACAGCTCCGAGGCGCGCTCGGGCGCGTCCTTCACCTTGTGGAGGATGATGGCGCGGTTGAGGTTCACGGCCGCCAGCTCGGGGTCGAGCTTCTCCGCCTCGTCGTACTCCTGCATGGCCTTGTCGAACTGGCCCATGCCCTTGTAGGCGACGCCCAGGTCCAGGTGCGCGGCGGCGTTCTTCCCGTCCGCCTGGAGGATGCGGCGCAGGTGCTGCTCGGCGGTGGGGTAGTTCTCCGCGGCCAGGGCCAGCTGCGCCAGCTCCACGTGCGACGGCACGTAGTCCTCGCGAACCTCCAGCGCCTTCTTGAAGGACAGGCGCGCGTCATCCACGTCCCCTTCCTGCAGGAGGATGAGGCCCACGGCGTGGTGGAGCTCCGGGTCCGCCGCGTCCAGCTTCACGCCGCGCAGGGCCACCAGCTTCGCCATGGCGAGCTGCTTGCGATCCAGGTAGCTGCGGATCATCACCTTCAACGCGGTGGTGGACTGCGGGTCGCGCATCAGCGCGGCGCGCGTCAGGTCCATGGCCTTGGTGTGGTCCCCCTGCTGCCGGAAGATCTCCGCCAGCCGCGCGCGTGACTGCGCGTCATCCGGGTAGCGCTGGAGCACCTCCTGGTACAGCGCCACCGCGCCGGCGACGTTGCCCGCGTTCTGCTCCATCACCGCCAGGTTCTCAGAGGCCTGACGCAGCGAGGGCTTCTTCGTGAGCGCCGTCTTGTAATGGTTGCGCGCCTCGGTCAGCTTGCCCTGACGCTCGGCGAGCACGCCCAGGTTGTAGTCGGCCTCGGCGAGGTTCCCGTCCGCCTCCAGAGCGGACTGGAACTTCCGCTCCAGCGACGGGTAGTCGATGGCCTTGGCCTTCTTCTGCGTGTCGAACGCCTTCAGCGCGTCCTCGAAGCGGGCCTTGGCCGTGTTGGAGATGGGCTGCAGGGCCTCCGTCTTGCCGGCGTTCGGATCCGCCGTCTTGGTGCTCGGGCCGGTGGCCTTGGAGGACGTACAACCGGCGGCGGCCAGCGAGACGGCCGCCAACAGGGGGAACAGGCGCATGGTGCGGGTGGTCCGGTTCATTAGAGGAAGTCCTCCGGCTCCTCGTCATTCCCGCCCTGCTTCGCGGGAGTGGCGCCGTTGGTGGTGGCCGCCGGGCGGGCGTCCACCTGAGTCTCGGTCTGCGAGCGCAGCTGCGCGGTGAGGTCCGTCAGGTCCTCCTGCAGCGTCTCCGCCCGGGCCTGCTGCGCGTCCGCCGCCTTGGGCGCCGGCGGCGGCACGTCCTGGATGTTGGCCAGCAGGTCGCCGCCGATGAGCTGCACGCGGCCCTTCAGCGCCACCTTCTCATCGGGCATGTCGGGGTAGCGGTCCGGCTGGTACGTGGTGCGCAGCAGCTTCAGGCTCTCCGCGGCGCAATCGTTGTAGACGTCCAGCTCGCGGCTCTTGGCCACCGTGGCGGAGAACGCCTCGGTCGCCTTGTCCTTGAGCGGTTGCGCCTGGTTGGCGAACTCGTCGCGCAGCGCCTGCTCCGACTCCTCATCCAGGCCGCGCGGCATGGGCGCGTTGATGAGGCGGTCGGCGAAGTGGTCATACGCCAGGCCAATGCGGTGCAGCGCGCAGATGGCGGGCTCGGGCGCGCCCAGCGTCACCGTCTGCACGTACTTCTTCTCCACCACCTGGAGCGCGCGGCTCTTGTCCTGGATGCTCGCCTTGAAGCGGTCCGGCGACGGCGGAGCACCCCAGTACAGCTTCAGGCGCCGGTACTCGTTCCAGTCCAGGTCCACCGACAGGAACTGCGCCTGCGCGGCCGTGGCGAGCGCCGGCTTCTCCAGCGAGCCCTGCACGCGGCGGGGCAGCTGGTCGAAGTGCTCGAAGATGCGCTTCTGCATGCGGGCCACGTCGCGCGTCTTGCCCATCTTCTTGTACAGGTCGACGATGCGGCCCTCGGCGGCCAGGAACCGGCTGGGGGAGCGCATGTTGTCGCGCTCGTACTCCTCCAGCATCTTGATGGCCTTGAACGCGGCGCCGCTCTTGGCCGTCAGGTCGATGATGGAGAGGCGGATTTCGTCGGCGTCCTTCGCGCGCGGCCACAGCGTCAGGTAGTGCTCGCGGTTGCGCAGCGCCGCCTTCACCTGGCCCAGGCCCTCTCGGTAGGTGGCGGCGTTGAAGAGCGCCACCTGCGCCTTGGACTCGTCCCACTTCTGCACCACCGCGGGCTTGTTGTCGTCCACCGCGCCCCGCTTCTTCTTGCCGCCACCACGCGCCTTGGCGTTGCCCTTGTCACCCAGGCTGCGCTCGTAGCCGCGCACGTAGGCCTCGTACGTTGCCGCCGCGTCCTCGAAGTCGCCAATGGCCTCCAGCGCCTCCGCGTTCGCGTAGATGGAGTCCGGCACGTGCTTGGAGCGCGGGTACTCGGCGAACAGGCGCTTGCGCACCTCGATGGCCTTATCCAGGCGCTTCGCCTTGTAGTAGTCGACGGACGCGTTGTAGAGCGCCAGGTCGGCGATCTCCGTCTGCGGGAAGTCCTTCACGAAGGCGAGGTACGCCTCGGCGGCCTTCTCGAACTCCTTCTTCTCCTCCAGCTGGCTGACGAGCTTGAAGGACGACTGCTCGATGAGCTTCGCCAGGTCGTCGCGGAACTTGCCCACCGCCAGCTTGTCATTGGCGTAGAAGCGCCGCGCCCACTCGTTCACCTTCGCGTAGTCCTGCAGCAGGTGGTACGAGTCGAGGATGAGGTTGGCGGAGATCTCCGCCGCGCGCTCGCCGTTCTCGAACTTGTACTCGGGGTAGCCGAGCGCGATCTCGCTGAAGCGCAGCACCGCCTCGTCGAAGTGGTTGTGGCGGTAGTAGATGTTGGCCGCCTTGAAGGCGATCTCCACCCGCTTCTCACCCTTGGGCACGTACTTGAGGTAGCGCTCACACGCGTCGAGCAGCGCCTTCTTCAGCGTGGGGATGGTGGCCTTCTTGGTGATGTCCGAGCCCACCGCCTCGCTCTTGCCCTCGCCCCGCGCCTCGCCCGCCTTGACGACCTCGTCGTAGGCCAGCACCGCGTTGTAGGCGGCGTTCTGCAGCCACTTGCCCGGCTTGCCCGGCTTCGGCTTGCCCTTGTCGTCCTTGGCCTCCAGCACCTTGGCGTCCTGGAGCACGACGAGCGTGTAGTTGGCGGCGGCCTTGTCGAAGTTCTGCAGGCTGTCGTTCAGCAGTTCGGCCCAGAAGAAGCGCAGGTCGTACGCCTTGGGGTTCTCCGGGAAGAGCGTGAGGTAGTCGCTGTACACCGCGTCCGCGTAGCGGAACGTCTCCTCGTTGCGCGTCTTCTTGCCCTCGTTGTGCCAGGTGACGGCGAGGTTGGACAGCGTGCGCTCGGACAGCTCCTTCGCCTCCGCCAGCAGCTTCTTGTCCTTGTCCTCCTTGATGACTCCGGAGCCCTCGACCTCCTTCATGATCTTCACGAGCCGGCGCACCTGGACCACGGTGCGCTCCTTGTTGCCCATGCGGAGGATGCAGTCGACGATGCGGCCCTGGAAACCAGGCGCCTCGGGGGACAGCGGCTTCTCCTTGATGAGGCCGTTGTAGGTGATGGCCGCCTCGCGGTCCTTGCCATCGCCGTAGTACAGGTTGGCCAACTGCTTCAGCATCGTGAAGCGGTCTTCCGGGTTGGTGGCCACCTTGCCGAACTCCGCCCGGGCCTGCGCCACGTCACCGTGGTGCGCGAACGCCCGCACGTAGTCGGTGCGCGCCTCGCGCAGCAGCGAGCTTCGGCCGCCGCCCTTGCCGCCGTCCTTCTCCAGAGCGTTGGCGCCGGCGAGTTCACCGTAGAGCACCACCGTCTTGAACTTGTCCTTGGCCGACTCGAAGTCGCCCATGTTGTAGTGGCACCAGCCCTGCTTGTAGAGGGCGAAGGCGTACACCTGGCTCTCGGGGAACTCGGCGGCCTTCTTGTACGCCACCAGCGCCTTCTCCAGCTCCGGGCGCTTCCCCTTGGAGTTGTTGAAGTAGTACTCGCCGAAGGCGAAGTAGGCGTCCGGGATGAACTTCGACTGCGGGTGCTTCTCCACCAGGCGCTTGAAGGCCACCAGCGCCTTGCGGTCCTGGCCATCCTCCATGAGGTACTGGCCGAGGAAGAAGAGCACCTCGTCGGTGCGCTCGAAGTTCGGGTACTCCTGGACGATCTTCGTGTACTGCTCCACCGCGAGCTTGCCGTACTCCTTCTGCTTCGCGCTGAACTCCGCCTTCTCCGCCTTGGCCCGCTGCTGGCCCGCGGCGTCGTTGCGGTTCATGGCCTGGATGAGGTCGTCATCCTTCCGGTTGGCCTCGAAGAAGAAGAACTTGGACTCCTCCCAGTAGAACTCGCCCAGGCGGAACAGGAGGCTGGGGGCCTCCTTCGGATCCGGCGACAGGGAGATGATCTTCTTCAGCGACTGGATCTGCTCGCGCCGCTTGGAGGCCACCTGCAGCTCGACGCCCAGCCGGAACTGGTCGTACTGGAGCGCGGGGGCGACCTCTTCTTTCTTCTTTTCACGGGTGATGTCGCCAGCCAGGGACTTGTCCACCGCGGTGGCGGACTTCCGGCCGAGATCGGCATCGCGCGGGGCTTTCTTCTCCTGGGCGGCGGAGGCCGTGGCCAGGAGGACGAGGCAGACGAGAAGCGAACGGCGCATGGTCTTCCTAGGAGAGGGGCACCGGCGTCCCCAGTTGCTTGCTTGGTAGGCAAGTGTCCGGGAATCTTCGGGAATTTCCATTCGGGGACCCTCACTATGCGCGGTTTCCGCGCGGCGGGTCAACACTGACTGGCCGCCTGCTTTCCTCGGGGAGCGTCGGTTCAAAATCTTCCAGATTCGCTGTGAAAATCGGCGCGCTGGAGTTGCCATGTCGGACCTGCCAGGTATGGGGGAACGGACGGTCGGTTGTCCGGCCTCCCTGCACTGGAGTACGCGTCGGATCATGAGTCTCCTCCCCGAAAGCGCCAGCTTCGAAGAGCTGGTGCAGGACTACTTCCTCGCTGTGCGTGGTGCGGGGCTGATGCTCTCCGCGCTGGACACCGAGCTTTTGACGACCTGGGCCCGGGAAGGCGTTCCCTTCGAGGTGGTGGCGCGCGGCATCTCCCGCTCGGCGGAGAAGGCCCTCTGGGACGCGCGGCCCGGAGAGCCGGTGCTGCGCTCGCTGCGCGCGTGCCGACGGCAGGTGGAGTCGGAGATCAAGAAGTACCGGGAGCTGGCGGCGGGCGCGGGTGAGGAACCCTCCTCCAGCCCCAAGCGCAAGCGGGCCCGTTCCTGGGAAGAGACGCGGCACGCGCGGCTGTGCGCGGCGCTCGAGGACCTGGCGGGGCGGAACGAAGCGCTGTCGCACCGTGTGCGCAACCTGCGCATCACCGTCCTGGCGCATGTCCCGGAAGAGCCGGCGGCCATGGATGCCCAGGAAGCGCTGGCGTTCCTGCTGGTGCTGCGCGCCCTGCCCTTCCTGGACCGGTGCGCCGTGTGGCGTGAGGCCCTGGCGGCGTCCGCGGAACAACAGGTGATGTCGCCGCGCGCCCGCAAGGTGTCCCGGCGCTTCCGGGTGCTGGCGACGGTGCGCCGGCGGCTGGGCGTGAAGGAGATGTAGGTGGGCGGGACGCCTGACTGCCCGTTCAGTGGACTGACGGCCGAGGAGAGGCTCTGGTATGGCGGTGCGTGAGATGGCTCCAAAGGCGAATGGCGAGGCGTGTGGTGTGTGCGGCGGGCGGACCTATGTCATCGAGCGCCGCGGGGACCAGGCCCAGGCGCGCATCTGCGCGTGCTCCGAGCACTGCTCGGTGTGCGGGGGGCGCGGGCACGTGCTGGTCGAGCGCGAGGGCGAGTTCAGCCAGAAGATGGGCCCCCGGCGCTATGAGGTGATGGAGACGTGCACATGCACCAAGCTGCGAACGCGCATTGCTCGCTTCGATGCGCTGGGGCTGCCTGCCTCAGCAGCGCATGCGAACTTTGAGAACTACCGCTCCTATGAGGAGGCACAAGACAGGGGCCGGAGTGTGGCGATGCAGTTCGCCTATCAATACGTCCAAGGCGGGTCGTCTAAGGGCTACATCATCAGCGGGCCTGTAGGTACCGGGAAGACCCACCTCCTGGCGGCGACGCTGGCGCACCTGGCGCTGGAGCTGGGCGTGCGTGGGCGCTACGTCGAAATCTCCCTCCTCTACGCGACCATCCGGCGTGGCTTTCAGGAGGGCAAGAGCGGCGGCGAAATCATCGGACCCCTGTCGGAGGTGGAGGTGCTGGCCATCGACGAGCTGGGCAAGGGCCGCGGAAGCCCCTTTGAGATGGAGACCCTCGATGAGCTGATTGCCCGCCGCTACAACGCGGGCCGCACCACGCTGTTCGCGACGAACTACTCCCTGGAGCCGGAGAGGCGCGCCATGCGAAGCGCGGCGCCGTCGGGCTACCGCACCACCGACGACTCGCGCAGCGCGGCCCGAGAGGCGGAGCTCCTGCGAGAGCGCGTGGGCGAGCGCATCTACAGCCGGCTGTGCGAGCTGTGCACCTTCGTCGAGTTTCCGAAGGAGACGCCGGACCGGCGCCGCCCCCGACAGGAAATGAACGCGCCCATGCACCATGCAGCGGGCAACGGGCGGCCCCAGGGACGATAGTCACGTCACGCGGGACGGCTGTCTGCGCCATCCCGCTCGACGGCCGGCGGAGGCTTCGCGCATCCTGCTTCCATGACTGACGCCATCATCGTCCTCGTCACCGCGCCCACCGAGGACAAGGCCGCCGAGCTGGCCCGCGCGCTGGTGGAGGCGCAGCTCGCAGCCTGCGGCAACATCGTTCCCGGCTTGCGCTCCATCTATCGGTGGGAGGGGAAGGTCCAGGACGAGCCTGAGGTCCTGCTCCTCCTCAAGACGCGCGCGGCCCTCTTCGAGCCGCTGCGCGCGCGCATCGTCGAACTGCATCCCTACAACGTCCCGGAGGTGCTGCGCGTGGACATCGCGGAGGGGCACGCGCCGTACCTTTCCTGGATTCTGGGCAGCACCCGCGCGCCGGACTGAAGTCCCACTCCCCTGCTCGACTGACTGGCGCAGCCAGCACTCCGCCTGCGGCTGGAACAGTGAGGGAGCGGATTCAGAGAAGGGCTCGTGCGCGGCCTCCGGCAGAATACGGCGCGGCGAAAGGAACGTTGTCGGCTCGCCCTCGGCCTCCAACATGCTGACGCCCACGCCGCGGAACGACAACGACGACGTTTCTGGCCACGATGACGAAGACGACACGCCCGTGGTGGAGCAGCCGCCTCCCGTCCCTGAGCCGCAAACACCGGAGCCGCGCGCCTACGCTCGGGAGTGGTACGTCAGCCCGTCTGGCAATGACTCGGCGAATGGCTCGCGTGAAAAGCCGCTGCGCACCATCTCCAAGGCCCTGACGCGGGTGGGCCCGGGGGAAATCATCCGCGTCCAGAGAGGCACTACACAGAGAAGCTCAACATCGACGCCAGCGCCAAGGCCGGCACCGCCGAGGCCCCCATCACCCTGCGTGGCGAGGACCTGCCCATACTCGTTCCCACCCACAGCGGCTGGTTCATGGCCCACGTGCAGCGCCCCCACTGGCGCATCGAGGGCTTCGAGTTCGACGTCCGGGGACCACGGGCACCGTGCTCGCGGGCAACGAGCTGCACCACGGCGCGTTCGGGAGCGGCATCAGCACCGACGCGGGCAACAACCTGTTCGCCACGCGCAACGCCGTCAGCATGGGCCTGTCCGCCCCCGGACTCAGCATGACGTCCAACCTCTCCCTGGTCGACGCCGCGTTCCACACGGGCATCTTCGTCGCCCCACAGAGCGGGTGGGTGGGCAGCACGCTCGCCCACTGGCTGTCGAACGGCGTGGAGTTCGACTCGGATGAGAGCGGCGGGCCGCTGGTGGACCTGGACACGCTGATGCCCGGCGAGTGTGCGGTGGACCGGGGCACGGACCTGAGGCTGCCCTACTGCGGCACCGCGCCGGACATCGGCGCGGTGGCGTCGGACTGCCCCGAGGCCACCACCGCCGCGCTCATGGAGTAATCGCGCGCACCAGCGAATTGCCGGCGTCCGCCACGTAGAGGCGGCCGTCCGGCCCCACCGTCAGACCGGCCGGGAGGACGAGGTCCGCAGCATCTCCCGGCCCGTCCGAGTGGCCGTAGCGCCCGCTGCCGGCCAGCGTCGTCACCTTCCGCGCGTTGCCGTCCGCGTTCAGGACGACGCGGCGCACGCGGTAGTTGCCCGGGTCCGACACCGCGAGCGAGCCATCCTTCAGCACCGCGATGCCCAGGTACGGCAGGAACTGGGACGACTCCGGCGCGCCGTCACGGAAGCCCGGCGTCGTGCCCGCCACCACCGACGTGAGACCGTCGCGGATGCGCACCACCCGGGACATGCCGGACTCGACGACGAACAGCGTGTTCCCATCCGCGCTCACCGCCACGCCCGAGGGCCGGTAGAGCCAGTCACCCTGTAGCGTCGTCACCGGGTGGCCCTCCGCCACCAGGTCGATGCGGCGAATCACGCCGTTGTTCATGTCCGCCACCAGCAGCGCGGTGCCATCCGGCGTCACCGCCAGGCCCGTGGGCTGGTTGAAGGCCGCCTGCTTCGCGGGGCCGTCCATCAGGCCCGGCGTCCCACCCGCGAACACCTCCACCTTCCCTTCCGGATCGATGCGGCGGATGACGTAGTGGTCCGTGTCGGCCACATACACGTTGCCCGCGGCGTCCGCGGCGATGCCCATGGGGCCATTGAGGCCGGAGGCCACCGTCGTCACCTCGCCCCCCGGCGTCACGCGCTTCACCGCGTTGCCCATGCCGTCCGCGACCACGAGGCCCCCATCCGGCAGCAGGGCCACCGCGGTGGGCGCCCCCAGCGAGTTGCCCGCCACGGGGACACCGGCGCGGACACGCTTTCCCGGCACGCCCGCCACCGTGCGCACATCGGCCGCGGAGGGCCCCTGCGCGCTCGACGCGTTCTGCCGCTCGAAGCGCACCAGCGTGTCGGGTACCGGCCGGCCCAGCGCCTTGTAGAGCACGTTCGCGACGATGCGGGCCGCGCGCGGGTCCGCCATGTCCTCGGAGGCCAGCGTGCGCACGAAGTCGATTCCGCCCGAGGAGAAGACGTAGGCGCTGCCCTGCTTGCGCAGCACCATGTGGCCGAAGCCGAAGGCGCCCTGGAGCGACAGCAATGGGGACTCGGCCAGCACCTCCAGGCCCTCCGGCGAGCTGCCGTTGCTCACCAACTGGTCCACTTCGTAGCCGTTGGCCATCCACAGCGTGTCACCGGCCTTCAGCCCCGAGCCCGCCAGTGCCCAGTGCCCCGGGTTGGTGATGACGGCAGGGAAGCCGAACTGGTGCCAGCGAGAGGAGAACTGCACGCCCAGGAGCGCGTTCTCCGGACGGCCCACGACGCGCTCGCGGAACTTCACCGTGCGCTGGGCGCCCGTGTACGGGTCGTTCGCGTGGCCCTTGTAGCAGGCGATGATGCGCCGAGGCCGGCCGTCCTGGGATGGCTCCATCTGAATCTGCCAGTACGCATTGTTCGCGCCCAGGTTGAGCAGCGACCGGCCTTCCGCCACCGCCCGGTCCGCGTGCTCGCGGATGCGCGGGCTCCAGTACTCGTCGTGGCCCGACATGAAGAAGGCCTTGGCGCCGGCCAGGAAGTCGTAGCTGGCGTCCAGGTCCTCGTCGGTGAAGTAGCCCACGTCCAGGTCCTGCGACTCCAGCCACTGAACCAGGCTCAGGTCGTCCGTCAGCAGGTGGCCACTGCCATGCCCCCGGTAGTTGGGCCGGTCATAGGACACCCGGAAGGCGCGGCTGACGCCGTGCTCGCGCATCACCCGGTCGCGGTCGTCATAGAGGCTGGTGCCCCCCCAGGTGTTGTAGGCGGCCCAGGTGGCGGTGGGGATGAGGACGGCAACCTCGGCACGCGGATTCGCGTCGCGCACGAAGAAGGGCACGTAGCGCTGGTGGTTGTCCTCACGCACCAGCTTCACCACGTACACGCCGCGCACCCAGTGTTCACCGACGGGTATCTCCAGCGTGGGCGCCCAGCGACAGGCGACGAGGCCCGTGGACCGGTCCGCGGGACAGTCGCCCTGGCGCACACCCGCCACCGGGCCTCCGCGCGCCAGTTCACGAGCGCCCGTGCCGCCGTAGTGCCCCATCCGGTACACGTACCAGCGGAAGGTCCGGGCCTCGGAGACCGACACGGCGACGCGCAGCACCTCGCCCTGCGTCAGCGTCGCCTTCAGGGCATAGCCTTCGATTTCGCGGCTGTGGGCGTTGC
Source organism: Myxococcus sp. CA005 (assembly GCF_006518205.1). Taxonomy (NCBI): domain Bacteria; kingdom Pseudomonadati; phylum Myxococcota; class Myxococcia; order Myxococcales; family Myxococcaceae; genus Myxococcus; species Myxococcus sp. CA005. Next base: position 37,990 of record NZ_SRLV01000058.1, read on the forward strand.
GGGTGATGCGCCACGCCCGGGTCCCCGGGCGGCGGTTCTCCTCGCGCACGGCGTCCGCGTCTCGCGCGGGCAGCTCCACCTGGCCCGCATCGGGCTGCCCGGTGCCGGCGTCCGGCACACCCGCGTCAAGGATGCCTGGATGCGGCTCACCGTCGCCGCCGTCATAGCCGTCGTTCAGGGGAGGCGTGTCGTGTTTGTCACCCGGTATCACCGGGCGCAAGGCCGTCCCCTCACAGCCAATGCCCCCGAACACGAGCGCGAGCCCGCACACCCAGCCCGCCCAACGCCCTGCCTGAGCCATTCCGTTCCTCCAAGCCACGGCGATTGACCGGAGGGTAGCCACGAACACTCAGGAGGGAAGCGGGTGCCCTCCTGGAGCAATGATTGGGATGGAGCACCCGAACAAAAGCCCAGGGATGGGAAAGGCCTACCCTCCCAAGAGCTCTCGGTGCAGCCGGGCCGTCAGCGCCTTCAGGTGTGCTTTGTCCACCAGCAGCGTCAGTTGCAAAGGCGACGTATGGGCCGCGTGGACGTGCGCCCCCAACTCCTCGGCGGCGGCCAGCGCGCGGCGCAGCGGCGCCCAGTCGGCGTTCAACCCCACGCCCACGCAGGTGACGGTGCCCAGGTCCTCGCGCCAGGACACGGCGTCACCGAAGCGCGTGGCCAGCTCCCGGCGCAGCGCGTCCGCACCGTGGATGTCCGCCAGGGGCACGGTGATGACCGTCCTGCGTACCCCACCCACCGAGCCCTCGCAGTCCAGCGTCCGCCCGCGCACGGCGCGCGCATCCAGGAATTCCAGCAGCTCCGCCAGGCGGATGGGCTCCGAGGCGGAAAGCACGGCCATCTCCGCGTCGGCGGTGACGCCCTTGAGGCGGTGGTCCGTGGGGACGGCCAGCTCCTGGACCGCGGTGCCCGTTCCCTGGCCGTGCGCGGTGCGCGCGAGAATGGTGATGCCGCGCGCCTTGGCCCACTCCACCGCCTGCGCGTTGAGCACCGTGGCGCCCGCGCTCGCCAACTCCTGCATCTCGTCGTAGCTCAGCGACTCCAGCTTGCGCGCGTCCGGCACCACCCGGGGGTCCGCGCTGAACACGCCGTCCACGTCCGAGTAGATTTCACACGCCTCCGCGTCCAGCGCCGCCGCCAGCGCCACCGCCGTCGTGTCCGAGCCGCCGCGCCCCAGCGTCGTCACTTCCTTCTTGAAGGAGACACCCTGGTAGCCCGCGACGATGACGACCTTGCCGCGCGCCAGCTCGTCGTGGATGCGGTACGGCCGCACCTCCACGATGCGGGCCTGCGCGTGCGCGTCCGTGGTGATGATGCCGCTCTGGCTTCCGGTGAAGCTGATGGCCGGCACATCCATCTCCTGGAGCGCCATGGAGAGCAGCGCCATGGAGATGCGCTCGCCACACGTGAGCAGCATGTCCAGTTCGCGGCGCGGCGGGTCCACCGAAACGCCCTTCGCCAGCGCCAGCAGTTCATCCGTGGTGTCGCCCATGGCGCTCACCACCACCACCACCTGATAGCCCGCCTCGCGCTTGTCCTTCACCCGCTGGGCGACCTTGCGGAGCTTCTCCACGCCGGCGACCGACGAGCCGCCGTACTTCTGGACCACGATTGGCATGATTCGACTCACTACCCTTGTTCGGCGTGTCCGGAAAACCACACTGGTAGGCCTCCCTGCAGAAGTCTGGCCAGCCGCAGAACGCCGCCCACACCCGGAGTCGGTGTCGCCTTGACACGCCAATGTCGGGTTTAATACCGCGCCCATGCCGATGATCGAGGTCCAGCACCTCACGAAGCGATACCGAGACCGGGTGGCCGTGGACGACCTCACCTTCCAGGTCGAGGCGGGTGAGATTCTCGGGTTCCTGGGCCCCAACGGGGCGGGCAAGTCCACCACCATGAAAATCCTCACCGGCTTCCTCCCGCCGTCGGAGGGGGTGGTCCGCGTCGGGGGCTATGACGTGGAGGCCCAGCCGCTCGAGGTGAAGCGCCGCATCGGCTACCTGCCGGAGATGCCGCCGCTCTATGTGGAGATGACGGTGCGAGGCTATCTGCGCTTCGTCGCCTCGTTGAAGGGGCTGTCGGGGAGCGCCCTCAAGGCCGAGTTGGAGCGGGTGGCCGCACTCATGGGCGTGACGCACGTCATGGACCGCGTCATCCAGAACCTGTCCAAGGGCTACAAGCAGCGTGTGGGAATTGCCCAGGCGCTGCTCGGCTCCCCGCCGGTGCTCATCCTGGACGAACCCACCGAAGGCCTGGACCCCGCACAGCGCGCCGAGCTGCGCGCCCTCATCAAGGGCCTGGCCGGCAAGCACACCGTCATCCTCTCCACGCACATCCTCCCGGAGGTCACGATGACGTGCCAGAAGGTGCTCATCATCCACCAGGGAAAGATGGCCGCGTACGACGACATCTCCCAACTGGCCCGCATCCACGGGCAGGCGGAGAACGCGTCGCTGGAAGAAGTCTTCATCAAGCTGACCGCCGCCTGAGCGCGGCCCCCTTTTCGAGGACCCCGCCTCCATGCGCACCGCCCTGGCGATTGCCCGCAAGGAACTGTCCATCTACTTCACCACGCCGTGGGCCTACGCCGTCTTCACGGCGATGGCGGCGCTGACGGCCTTCTACTTCATGGACCTGCTGCAGGCGTTCAACGACGTCCAGGGCGTGGCGCGCCGGGTGGGCTGGGCGCAGATGTCCCCGGACTTCAACATGTACCGCAACCTCACGGACGGGGTGGTGGTGGAGCTGTGGGGCAGCGTCCTGGTCATCACCCTGGTCGTCACGCCGTTCCTGTCCATGCGGCTGTTCGCGGAGGAGAAGCGCAACCGCACCTTCGAGCTGCTGATGACGGCCCCGGTGCGGCCCATTGAAATCGTGCTGGGCAAGTACCTGGGCGGCCTGGGCGTCATCTCCGCCACGCTGGCGCTCACGCTCGTCTTCCCGCTACTGCTGTCCGTGCTGGGCCACAGCGAGTCCGGGCTGGCGCTGGAGTGGTCCACCGTCCTGCTGGGCTACGGCGCGCTGCTGCTGTGGGGCGCCACCTGCATGGCCGTGGGCCTGTTCATCTCCGCGCTGACGGAGAGCCAGATGCTGGCGGCCTTCCTCACCTTCTGTGTCCTGCTGGCGTGGATGCTGCTGGGCCAGGTGGCCCGCCGCGCGGAGGAGCCGCTGCGCTCCGCGCTGTCCTACGTCGCCTGCGACCTCCAGTTGCAGGGGATGATCAAGGGCGTGCTGGACGCGCAGTCGCTGGTGTTCTTCGCCTCCGTCATCGGCTTCTCGCTCTTCCTCACCCACCGCACGGTGGATGCGCAGCGGTGGGCCTGACATGAAGGCGGCTCATGTCGGCAAGGTCCTGGGCGCGTTCGGACTGCTGCTGTTGCTGTCGAGTCCGTTCACCCTGTTCATCACCTCGGACAGCGCCGTCACCGCCGCCGTGAAGGCGGGCGCGGGGCTGGTGCTGGTGGGCATCTACGGCGCGACGAACTACCGGCAGTTCGGCCAGTTCGCCACCCGCCGCTCCAGCAGCTTCTTCGCCACCACGGTGCTCACCACGCTGGGCGTGTTCGCCGCGCTGGTGGCGGTGAACTACCTGGCCTTCAAGCAGAACCGGCGCTGGGATTTGACGCAGGCACGCATCCACACGCTGGCGCCGCAGACGGTGTCCACGTTGGCCGCCATTCCCGACCAGGTGCGCGCCATCGCGTTCATCACCCCGGCGCATGCCCAGTACGGCCAGTTGGAAGCGCTCTTCGCGCTCTACCATGCCGAAGCGCCGGGGAAGTTCGAGTACACCTTCAAGGACCCGCGCCGAAGCCCGGACCTGGCCGCGAAGTACCAGGTGCGTGAGGGCCAGACGGCGGTGGTGCTGGTACGCGGCGAGGGCGAGTACGCCACGCACACGCTGCTCGCCACCGTGTCCGAGCAGGAGCTGACACACGCGGTCCTCAAGCTGAACGCGGTGGGCACCCAGAAGGTCTATTTCGTCACCGGCCACGGGGAGTGGCCACTGGACAAGGAGCAGGCGCCGCCCCAGGACCCGGGCGCCAGCCTGTCCGAATTCCGGAGGCAGTTGCTCCAGGAGGGCTACACCGCGGAACCGCTGAACCTCGCGGGTGTCCAAGACGTGCCACGGGACGCCGCGCTGGTCATCATCGCGGGGGCCCGGGGGCCCTACACCGCGCCGGAGAAGGAGCTGCTCCAGCGCTATCTCGCCTCCGGAGGACGCATGCTCTACTTCGCTGACGCCGGCCTCCGTGATGGCCTGGACGGACTGCTGGCGGAGCACGGCGTGCAGGTGGATGAGGGCATCGTCGCGGACGCGCAGTACAACAGCGGCAATCCCTTCGTGGTGCTGTCGCTCTTCTACAGCGACCACGAGATTGGCAAGCCGCTGCACCAGCGGGGACTCAACGTGGAGTTCCCCACCCCACGCAGCCTGACCCTGCTGCGCATGGGGATGGCGCCGGGCGTCCAGGTGCAGCCGGTGGTCCTCACGTCCCAGTACGGATGGGTGGAGAGCACGCCAGAGGAGAACGCGGTGCCTTCGGATGGCGAGAAGACGGGCCAGTTGGTGCTGGTGGCCGCCGTGACGCGTGATACCCAGGCCTCGCCGGGCAAGCGCTTTGATGAAGCGCGCCTGGTGGTGATGGGAGACTCGGAGCTCCTCCTGGACCCGAACTGGGGCCATGAGCCCAACCGCAACCTGGTGATGAACGCGCTGGGCTGGGCGTCCAACCAGCTCACGAAAATCACCATCCGCCCGCCGGACCGCGAGGTGTCCACGCTGGAGCTGGACGCGGCGACGCTCAGCCGCATCCGATTCTTCGCCACGGACCTCATGCCGCTGACGCTGCTGGGCGTGGGCCTGGCCATCTGGCTGTCGAGGCGCAACAAGTGATGCCGGCCCGCGGACGGTGGCGGTGGAACATCCTCACCGTCGTCACGGTGGGCCTGGGGCTCACCGCATGCACCGGTGAGAAGGCGTCCGAAGCGAGCGAGGCCCGGCGGAAAGCCGACGCCCAGCAGCGCCTCTTCATCACGGGGATGGAGGAGACGCGCGGACAGGACAACGGGGCGCCTGCCGCGAAGCCTGTCTTCACACACTTGACGGTGCGGGCCCGGGGCGACACCACAGAGCTGGTTCGCGAGCAGGACGGCACATGGAAGCTGACAGCGCCCGTGTCCGCTCGCGCGGAGGCGGCCGTGGTGGAGACCATCCTCGGCACACTGGCGTCTTCGAGCTTCAGCGCCACCGTGAAGGAGGCGCCCACCGACGCCGACCTGGACGCGTACGGCCTGAAACCGCCCCTCTTCACCGTCACGGCCCAGGCCTTCGTGCCAGATGCCCAAGGCCAGGGGGCGCAGGACCCCGCTCGCCAGCGCACGGTGACGCTGCACTGTGGCAAGGAGAACACCTACGACGGCTCCGTCTACGTACACCGAGACACGGAGCCGGCGGTCCACGCCGCCGCGGGGACGGTGCGCTGGGCCCTGGACCGGGACACCTTCGCCCTGCGCGCCAAGGACCTCCTGACACCTTTGGACGAGCGTACGCTGAAGGGCATCGAGGTGAAGGCGCCGCAGGGTGCGTATCAACTGGCGCGAGACGCGGACGGCGCGGGCTGGCAGCTGGTCGCGCCGGTGGCCGCCAACGCGAACGCGATGCGTGTCGCGGAGCTGCTGAAGGCCCTGGTGGAGCAGCGGGCACTGTCCTTCCCCGAAGACACGCCGGAGTCCCGGAAACGCTTGGGTCTGGAGGCCCCGGTGGTGGACGCCCGCTTCACCGGTGGCCCGGGCGAGCCAGTGCGCGTGCGGATGTCCCGCGTGACGGACGACGGCGCCGTGCGCGCCTATGCGTTGCGCGAGCAGGGGACGCAAGCCGTGTTGGGTGAGGTGCCCGAGGACGCCCTCGGCGTGCTGGACGTGAGCGTCCGGGAGCTGAAGGACCGGCGCGTGCTGGAGTTCCGGCGCCAGGACGTCCGCCGCATCGTGTTCCACCCGGGCGGTGGCGCGCCCGCCATCACCGTGGTGAGCGCGTCGGAAGCCAACGAAGGCGCCGGGCACTGGGACATGGAGGCCCCGCAGCGGGGCAAGGCCCAGCACTTCAAGCTCGCCTCGCTGCTGCGCGCGCTGGAAGGACTGAAGGCCACGGGCTACGGCGAGACGAACCCCAAGAATTGGGCCCGGTATGGCGTGACGGAGGACTCCCCCGGCGCCGTGCTGCTAGGCGCGGACGGACGCGAACTGGCGCGGCTCTGGCTCGGCACTGAAGTCCCCGACGAACCCGGCACGATCTACGCCCGCGGCTCCGGCCCCGACGTCCTCAAGGTGCCCGAGTCACGACTGACGTTGCCCACCAGGCCCGAGGACTTGCAGGAAGCAGCGAAGGCCCCCGACGCACCGAAGCCGCCCGCGAAGACGGAGCAGGCTCCCTGAGCCCCCGTCCCCGACTTACCGTCAGACAGGGCCCATACACGCCAGGTCAGCGTCCGTCACCGGCATCCCTTCACGAGCGCCGGTGCGGAACAAGGACCTGGCGAGGCTCACAGCTTGATGACCTCCGTCCCCCGCCGGGGCAGGACGACGCGGAACACGCGATGGAGTAGCTACACCTCCAGCAACACATACCGCTGGTCCGGGGTGTGCTTCGCCAACAGGGGCATGGCCACGTTGTAGACGGGGATGCCGCTCTTCGTCTTTCCGTTGCGAGCGCCGTGGTGCGCGTGCCCGTGGAACACCGCCTCCGCGCCGTAGTGGTCAATGGGCATGGACAGGCGGCTGGTGCCCAGAAAGGGGCGAATCTCGATGTTCTCCCCCTCCAGCGTGTCCGGCACCGGGGCGTAGTGCATGATGACCACCTTCTTCTCCACGTCGAGGTGGCTCAGCGCGGCCTCCAGCTTGAGCGACTCCGTGACGGCCTCCTGCACGAAGGCCTTCGTCTGGCCCTCGCCAAAGGCCTGGAGCGTCGCGTTGCCGAAGCCGCCGCCAAAGCCCTTCACTCCTGCCACGCCCAGGACCTTCTCGAAGATGAAGTGGTCCCCGTCCAACACGTGGACGCCGACCTTGGCCAGCTCGCTGCAAATCTCCTTCACCTGGTTGTGCTCATAGTCGTGGTTGCCGAGCACCGCGGCGCAGGGAACGCGGAGCGCGGACAGCTCCTCCGCCAGCACCTTGCCCTCTTCAATCATTCCGCGGTCGGTGAGGTCGCCGCACAACACGAGCAGGTCCGCCGTGGCGTTCACCTGCTTGACCAGTTGCCGGAAGCGACCGTGGTGGTCCTCCCGGCAGTGCAGGTCACCGACCGCCGCCAACCGAATTTTCGAGCCCGGATCGCGCGCCACTCTCGTCCCCTCGCTGTCGTTCGTTCTCGTCCCAGGACCTCCCGTCACTGAAGCCCCAGTGGTGGATGTCCACGTGATAGTTCACGCGGGAAATCAGGTTGCCGCGGCACAGCTTCTCTTCCCAGCACCCCTCGCGCAGGGTGTGCAGCGTGCGGCTCATCAGCTCCGCCATCACCCATTCGGGAATGGCGTCCCGCTCGGACGGATAGGCGAAGCGGAACATCATCAGGTGACTGAGCAGGACCTCCCAGTACCGGTCGAACCGGCGCATCATCCGGTCCCAGTCCATGTTCCGGCCCGCCTTCAGCAGCAGGTGGTTCACGTCCGCGCCGTCATAACGCTCGCGCTCGTTCACGAACGCCTTGGACCAGATCATCTCCTCGGCGGGAGCGACCAGACACTCGTGCCCGAAGATGGTGGCGCGCGGGGCGTGTTCGAACCACTCGTCGTCCACCACCGCCACGCCGTTGCCGGAGGAGAAGATGAAGTCGACGAAGTAGTCGCCCTTGAAGGCCTTGTAGAGCCAGACCTCGTCCGCGCGCTCGGTGCGCCAACCGTCCTTCTCCAGGACTTGCAGCGCCCGGAGCGCGTCCGCCTTGCGGGGGAAGAGGTCCAGGTCCTTCGTGTCGCGGTAGATGCCGGTGTACGTCGCATAGGCGTAGGCACCGCCCACGACGAAGGGCACCCCGGCGTCGATAAGCAACCCGACGGCCCTGGCCCGGGCGTTGATTTCGTCCGGGGCCCGCTCACGCTCTGCCAGCTGCGCGTCCGTACCCATCTCGCCGGGATGGTTGGGGTGTCTCTTTTCCATGGCCGAAAGGTAGGGACTGAGAATTTCGGCCGTCCGCTGGTGCGGAATAGATGCCTGGGGAGCGGGCAGCCAACCTACAAGCATTGTGATTCCGGACGTTTCGCGCACCCTGCAGGCGCCTTTTCCGTTTTCCGGCCGAGCTGTGTCCATGCAGGCAGACACGCTGCTGCACGGCCCGCCGGGGGCCGTTCGAAGGGAACGAGGACCATGCTGCGCAAGAGCTTGCTGTGTGCCGCCCTGCTGGTGACGGGCTGCGACAACGCGACGAGCGACGAAGGCACCTTCCGGGAAGGACTGCCCTCCCAGGCGATGGTGGAGATGCGCTCGCCCTCCAGGAACAACGGGCAGGGACTGACGGCCTTCTACGGTGAAGGCCCACAGGCCGAGTACTATCCTGAAGGCCATGGCGGGCAGGAGGCCATGGAGACGCCGGACCTGGTGCGCCGGTTGCTGGTGCGCGTGGACGTGGAGACACAGGCGGCCGCCATCCACTCCCACGTCGATGGAATGACGTTGGAAGAAGTGGCCGCGCTGGTGAGCCGCTCGGTGCCCACCCTCCGCAAGCGGCGGGAGCACTTCGCGGCGCTGGGTGGAGAGGAGCTGAAGGTCCCATGAGTGCGCACGAATCGGAATGGACACTGCGCCGCCTGAGCGCCGGAGAGCTGGCCGCCACCGAAGCCGCCCGCGTCCAGGCCCATGCGGCCTCGTGCGAGACCTGCGCCCAGGCCCTGCGCGGCATCCAGAAAGCCCAGACACGGTTCGAAGCGGAAGTCCCCTTCGAGCGCTTCGAGGCCAGCGAGGAGCAGGCCCTGCGGCGGCAGCAGGACTCCGCCCGGCCACCGCCGCGCCGCTGGGTGGCGACGACCGTGGCCATCGCCGCGTCGCTGCTGGTGGTGGTGCTGGTACGCCCGCTGCTGGACTCCACTGCGGAGTCGGGCGCCATCGTGGGACTCAACCGACTCAAGGGCGGCGCGACGGCGGAGCTGCTCATCGGAGGGGGGCTGGGGCCGCAGCGGGAGGCCATTCCGGACAGGCCCGAGGCGCTCGACCTGGGTGAGCGGGTCATCGTGGGCTACAAGGCGGGGACGCACCGCTACGTGGCGGCGTTGTCGGTGGACGCCATTGGCGAGGTGACGCCGCTGTATCCGGAGGCGGGCGCCAGCGCCCCCGTGGCACCCGGCAGCGGACAGCACTGGCTGCCCGGAGGCTGGGAGTTCACCGGCTCCGGAGATGAGCGCGTCATCGTCGTGCTGAGTGACGAGCCCCTGCCCCAGGAGACGCTGGTGGAAGCCGCCCGGCGCGCCTTTGCCCAGGCGGATGGCGACGTCGGCCGGATGGCCGAACTGGAAGTCCCCGGAGCGCAGACGCACTGGGTGCTGCAGAAGCCATGAGCCGTCTGCCCGGCCTCACGCGCGCCCTGGCGCGGGTGCTCGCCCTGACAGCGTCCGCCGCGGACGCGGACACGCTGCGCCGCTTCGCGCTGGTGGCCGGCGATGACCAGGGCGGCGCCGACACGCGTCCGCTGCGCTTCGCTCGGGACGACGCCGGGAAGATGCATGCGCTCCTGCTGCGGCTGGGCGACACGAGGCTGGGGTTCGACGACCTCAAGCGCTGGCTCGCGGAGCCCTCCTCGAGCATCCGCATCGCCATCCTGGATTCATGCCGCGCTGGCGCGATGACACGCACCAAGGGCGCGCGACGGGCCCCGGACGGCCGGGGCATGGCGGTGCTGGACGTGCTGGCCGGCTAGGAGGACAGCCGAGCGGACATTCCCGCGCATGAATGGTGACGTGCGGGGTGGATTCTCTATGCTGGCCGCTGTTCTCCCGCGCCCTCCATGTCCAAGCCCTCCATCCTCGAAGTTCTCAAGAGCCCGCGCATCTGGCTGCTCGTGGCCGTTGGTTTCGCCTCGGGCCTGCCCCTGTGGTTGACGGGCGTCACGCTGTCCGCGTGGATGAAGGACGAAGGCGTCAACCTGAAGACGATTGGCGTCTTCGGCCTCGTGAGCATGCCGTACACCTTCAAGGTGCTCTGGGCGCCGTTGATGGACCGCTACACCCTGCCCTTCCTGGGCCGGCGGCGCGGGTGGATGCTGGTGACGCAAGTGCTGCTCATGGGCGCCATTGCCGCCATGGGCCTGGTGAATCCCAAGGACGCGCCGGTGACCATGGCCGCCATGGCCGTGCTGGTGACGTTCCTGTCCGCCAGTCAGGACATCGTCGCGGACGCGTGGCGCACGGACATCCTCACCGTGGAGGAGCGCGGCCTCGGCAACTCCACGTACATCACCGGCTACCGACTGGGCATGCTCACCGCTGGCGCCCTGGCCCTGACGCTGTCGGACATCGCCGGCTGGTCCCAGACGTACTTCATCATGGGCCTGCTGATGGCCGTGGGTGTGGTGGCCACGCTCCTGGCCCCTGAGCCCCAGGGCTCGAAGCCGCCGCGCAACCTGACGGACGCGGTGGTGAAGCCCTTCGTGGAGTACTTCACGCGCAAGGGCGCCGTCGCCGTCATCCTCTTCCTGGTGCTCTACAAGCTGGGAGACGCCATCGCCGCCGGAATGGTGACGCCCTTCTACAAAGAGCTGGGCTTCTCCAACACGGAGATTGGCGCGCTCAGCAAGGGCCTGGGCATGGTGTCCACCATCGCGGGTGGACTGCTGGCCGGCGTGCTGATGGTGAAGCTGGGCACGCGGCGCAGCCTCTTCGTCTTCGGCGCGGCGCAAGCCCTCACCAACCTGATGTTCATGGGGCTGGCGCTGGTGGGAAAGAACGACCTGATGCTGGCGGCCACCATCACCGTGGACAACCTCTGCGGCGGTCTGGCGGTGACGGCCTTCGCCGCCTACCTGATGTCGCTGTGCCACAAGAGCTTCAGCGCCACGCAGTACGCGCTCCTGTCCGCGCTGGGCACGGTGGCCAACCGCCTCATCTCCGCCTCCTCCGGCTACCTGGCTGAGTGGCTGGGCTGGCCCACCTTCTTCGCCGGCACCGTGCTGCTCGCCGTGCCCGCGCTGGTGCTGCTCGCGTTCCTTCCGGAGAACGCGGCCACGCCCTCCGACGAGCCTCCAGAGACGGCCCCTGCCTCGCCGAGCGTCTCCACCGCCTGAGCGGAATCCGTGGCGCGCGGTCCGCCACGCCAACGCCAGACAAAGACAGACAGGGCCCAGAAGCCTTATCTGTTCACCAGCGCACAGGCTGGCGCCACGCGCCTAAGTCGGAAAGACCCGCCATCCTAGGATGCAGCGGCTCTTCCATTCCCAAGGGGGGATTCGTGGCGAGACCATCCGAGCAGCTCCTGATGAACCGGCGGTGGATCCTTCGAGCAGGCACACTGATGGGCCTGGGTGCCGGTGGCCTGTCCACCGCGCGCGCCCGTGGCCTGGAGCCCCATCCCACCGGGGCGTGGGGCGATGCCCCGTCGCGTGAAGTCGTCCTGGCCTCCCGCCAATGGGACGGGCTCGCCGGACACCCTGGCGTGAACGCCTCCCCAGGGCTCATTCGGACGCCCTACGACACCGAGCCCGCTGCCGCGGCAGACCCGGGCGCCGGGCTCGCGAGCTCGTTCCAGCTCCATTTCCGGAACTCCTACGGCCATCGAATCTGGATCTGCATCTCGTTCTACGACCCGGCCCGGTGCGGCGCCTGGGGCGTCTGGGGAACGCGGGGTTGGTGGTCCATCGACAATGGGCAGTCGGCCTACGTCCTCAACACGACACACCGGCAAGCCTACTTCTACGCCGAGGCCGCCAACGGCGCGTTCTGGGCCGGAGACGCCCACGCCATTCATGCGCCACAGACGACTTTCGACTCCTGTCTGTGGAACCAACGGATTGGTGACCGCTACCTGGGGATGCGCCCCGTGTACATCAGCGCGGACGTCTACACGCAGAACCTCACGCCCTGAGCGTCGGCGCCGCGTCACCGGAGGATGTAACGCGGTGCACGCTCGCCAGAATCGTTGAGCCTTCCGCCGTGGGGCATGGCTATGTTCCGCGGCCATGGCCCACCCGCTCGCTGGCAAGCCCCCTCCGGAAGACTTCCTCATCGACCCCGAGAAACTGCGCGCCGCGTACTTCTCCGGCCGGCCCGACGTGGACGTGCCGGAGCAACGCGTGGCCTTCGGCACCTCCGGGCACCGCGGTTCCTCCGCGCGCAACAGCTTCAACGAAGGCCACATCCTCGCGGTGACGCAGGCCATCTGCGAGTACCGCCAGCAGCAGGGCATCGACGGGCCGCTCTTCCTGGGCATGGACACCCACGCCCTCTCCTCCCCCGCGCAGCAGACGGCGCTGGAGGTGCTGGCGGCGAACGGCGTGCAGGTGCGCTTCACCGACGGCGCCACGCCCACGCCCGTCATCTCCCACGCCATCCTCACGTACAACCGCGGCCGCACGGCGGGGTTCGCGGACGGCATCGTCATCACCCCGTCCCACAACCCGCCGGAAGACGGTGGCATCAAGTACAACCCGCCCAACGGCGGCCCCGCGGACACGAACGTCACCTCCGTCATCGAGAAGCGCGCCAACGCGCTGCTGGGTGCGGGCAACGAGGGCGTCCAGCGCATCCCCCACGAGCGCGCGCGCACCGCGCCCACGGTGAAGCCGTACGACTTCATCACCCCGTACGTGGAGGACCTGGGCACCGTCATCGACATGGAGGCCCTGCGCGGTGCGAAGCTGCGCATCGGCGCGGACCCGCTCGGCGGCTCCAACGTCGCGTACTGGGAGCCCATCGCCACGCGCTACGGGCTGAACCTGCACGTGGTGAACCCCACGGTGGACCCGACGTTCCGGTTCATGCCGCTGGACCACGACGGGAAGATTCGCATGGACTGCTCGTCCCCGCATGCCATGGCGAACCTGGTGCGCCTGAAGGACGCGTATGACATCGCGTTTGGCAACGACGCGGACTCGGACCGGCACGGCATCGTCACCCGCAGCCTGGGGCTGATGAACCCGAACCACTACCTGGCGGTCGCCATCGACTACCTCTATCGCAACCGGCCCGGCTGGAAGCCCGGCACCGCGGTGGGCAAGACACTGGTGAGCAGCAGCCTCATCGACCGCGTGGCGAAGGACCTGGGCCGCCGAGTCGTCGAGGTGCCGGTGGGCTTCAAGTGGTTCGTGGACGGGCTGCTGGACGGCTCGCTCGGCTTCGGCGGCGAGGAAAGCGCCGGCGCGTCGTTCCTCCGCCGAGACGGCACGGTGTGGACCACCGACAAGGACGGCATCATCCTGGACCTGCTGTCGGTGGAGATCCTCGCGCGCACCGGAAAGGACCCCGGTGAGCACTACCAGTCCCTGGCGGCGAAGTTCGGCGCGCCGCACTACACGCGCATCGACCAGCCGGCCACCGCCGCGCAGAAGGCCGCGCTGAAGAAGCTGTCCCCGGAGGCGGTGAAGGCCACCACGCTGGCCGGTGAGCCCATCCTCCAGCGCCTCACCCGCGCGCCCGGCAACAACGCGGACATCGGCGGGCTCAAGGTGGTGGCGGAGAACGGCTGGTTCGCCGCGCGTCCCTCCGGCACCGAGGACGTCTACAAAATCTACGCGGAGAGCTTCCGCGACGAAGCCCACCTCCAAGACATCCTCCAGGAGGCGCGCGCCATCGTCGGCGAGGCGTTCGCGTCGACTTGAGCGGCGTGGCGGAGGTGCTGCTGGGCGTGGACCTGGCCATCCTCCACGCGAGCGGGCTGGCAGCCGGGGCCTCGTCGCCCTGTTCATCGCCGTCTTTCCAGCCACGGGCCGCCCGCCCGGCTGCCCTCCGGTGCGTCCTTCCTTGACTCGCCGGGGGGTGCTCTTTAGGTTCAGAGGCTTCCAGTAGCCCCACCGAAATCCGAAGGACGTTCCATGGCTCGCGTTACCGTCGAAGACTGCCTCCCCCTCGTCGACAACCGGTTCGCGCTGGTGCTGCTCGGCGCCAAGCGCGCGCGGCAGCTGATGGCGGGTGCCCGCCCCATCCTCGAGCAGTCCAAGAACAAGCCCCCCGTGCTGTCCCTGCGCGAGGTGGCCACCGGCCGCGTGAAGTTCGACCGTGACGTGCGCGAGGCGCTGTCCGGCAAGTACACGGGCGACGAGCCCAAGTAGTCCCCGCGGTTCCCTTCAGCCCCCTTCCTTCCCGGCAATGCTCACCGGGGAGGGGGCTTCGGGGAGCAGGCCCTGGGAGCGCAACCAGCGCACCGCCCGCGAGGCAACGGCCTTCTCTCCTTTGTAGCCCAGCAGTGGCACCAGTTGGACCACCGGCACCCAGCGCACCTCGTCCACCTCGATGCGCGGTCCCGGCAGCGGCCCCAGCTCCCCCTCCTGATAGCGGAACAGGAAGAAGTGGACGCGCTTGAAGATGCGCTGTCCGCGGAACTGGTACACGTAGCGAATCTCGCCCAGCGGGGCCATGAGCGACACGGACAGCCCCGTCTCCTCACGCACCTCGCGGCTGGCCGTCTGCTCCGGCGACTCACCTGGGTCCACGTGCCCCTTGGGGAGCGCCCACAAGGTGCGGCCATGGGGACGGATGACGACCACCTCCCAGTGGCCGGCGCTCTCCCGGATGACGACACCTCCTGCGGACGCCTCGCGTGGCATACCCGCCCACCCTACCCGATACGGAAG